>JAQGHS010000927.1 GCA_028291605.1 Planctomycetaceae bacterium
ATTCATCAACATCGCCCTATTTCAACAGCTACCACGTCGGCGGTGCTCATTTCCTGATGGCCGACGGCGCCGTCCGCTTCGTCAGCACGTCGGTGTCTTTCACCGTCTATAGCGGACTGGGGACTCGGGCGGGTGGCGAAGTCAACGGCGACTTTTAAGGACGCGCCTGGATACATCTCAATTGGTGGGCTTTGTACCGCTCAATGCGATGGCACGTTTGCATTGCGGCATCGCACTGCCACCACGTCGCGGCAGGAATCGCATTCTTAGTGGTTCAAACGAAACTCCGCCGAGCTGAGTATTCCAGCGCAGATGTCCTGAATGGCGGCCAGTCGGTCGCTCTGGGATTGGAGGATCTCATTGATCTCCGCCCGCTCGGCATCTTGTGGTAGGCGTGCGAGCAGGGCGAGGTAGATTTCTTCCGCAACGACGGCATGATCCGTCATCGCCTGCAATCGGCCCGTCAGCGTGGCTTCTGTTGGTTGTAACCACGCCGCAATCAATCGGTCGTTCTCTAAGAACAGCGCATGCTCGACGGACGGCCGGAAATCGACTTCGGCTTGCCCCGCGGGGTGTGCAAACGTGCCGACAAACACGACCAGTACGTCGTGCCAGTTCTCCGGCGGAGGCAACCGGCCGTTGATATAATCTTTATAGGTGAAATTGGAGTCCTGTGCTGGAGACGCGGCATTCAACCGAGTCCGGTGGCCCAGCGCTTGCGCGGTGGCCTGGGCCAGCTGCTCTGCCGCAAGCGGGCGCGGCAGCGCGACACGATAGCTGGATGGAACGACGGATGCGGCCGGCAGTTCGTCGGGAAGCTGACTGCTGCGCTGGTATGTTGCGGACAGTGCGAGCTCTCTCAATAACCAGCGGACATCGAAGTTGTGGGCGATGAACTCGTCGGTCAATCGGTCCAGCACTTGCGGATGCGAAGGAGGGTTGGCACTGTGGTCTTGATCGAGCGGATGAACTAACCCGCGACCCATCAGTTCAAACCAGAACCGGTTGACCGCGGTCCGCGCAAACGGGCGATAAGTGGGCGCGGTAAGCTGCTCGGCCCACAACAGACGGGGCTGAAACTTCGGTCGGCCGGGCAATCCATCCTGCGGTGGCACGGCGAACTCTTGGCCTGCCACCACGACAGGAATCTCTGCTTCCGAACCGCCCGGAATTCGGGGACCGATACTCTGCTTGTTCTCGGGCTTGAAGACTGACTGGAAGGTGAGTTTCTCCCGAACCACGGTCTCGATCAACAATGGCTGCTGTTGTTTGTTGCGATGCACGGCACTTGGACTGAGTAAGGCGAAGAGTCCGAAATAGTCCTGTTGCAAGTAGTCGGAGACCGTCGGATGATCATGGCATTGAGCGCATTGGATATTCCGCCCCAGAAAGATCCGCGCGAAGTCCTGCGTGCGCACATGTGGATCGCCCCGGCCTCCATCGCACATGAGTCGCAGCCCCGCACGCGTCTTTTCATCGACGCCATCGGCCGCCAGCAGGTCTCGAACGAGCAGATTCCAGGGCTTGTTTGTGGTGAAAGACTCGCGCAGATAGGTTTGCCAGCCCGCATCGGAAACCAATTGCCCGTCGCGACGCTCCAGCAAGATCACGCTGGACAACTCGGCCATGCGGCGCGGATAGTCGGTGCCGTTCAGTAATCGGTCAATCGCCTGTGTTCGCTTGTCGGGATTCACATCGCTGAGAAACTTTCGCGTTTCATCCGGCGTGGGCAGCGTACCGGCCAGATCGAGTGTCACACGACGGAGGAATTCCGCATCACTAGCAGGTCCAGCGATCGTTCCCCCCGCCTGCGCCACGATGAGCCGGTCAATCTCGGCGGAAAGTGTCTGTCCCCACGCACCACCCGGCACCAGCAGGTACAACATGACGACCGTAAGTATGCGTTGAGACTGCATGTACCGAAGCCCTTACGATTTCTGTGGAGACGGGTTCATCGGGACCGCGGGCTGCCACGTAAACAGCACCGCTTCGCCGTTAAAACCGACATATTGTTGGCGTTCGTTCAGCCTGCGGCCGTTGCCTCCCCGCTGCCCGTTGGAATCTCCAAATGCCGTCACTGCCAGCCGCTGTCCGCTCGGGTCGAAATCAAATCGGCGGAGTGACGTCTTGTAGCTGATTGAATGCACGGCCTTGCCTTCACCCGGTTTCCAGAACCAGAGCATGCCGCCCGCTTCGCTGCTGCCGGCGCCGACTAGGAAACCGGCTGGGTGAAATGCCAGATCGGACAAGGGACCGTTGAACGCCGTTGCCGGCGTCAGTTCAGGAAGCGCCTTTCCGGTGGACCAATCGATGGGGATGACCATCGGCGCTCCCTGGGCCTGGTTCGCGTTTGTGCCCTGGAATCCACCACAGTACAGCAGTTTTCCTTCCGGATCGAACGTCATCGCCCGCACGCCTCCCTGGCGATAATGTTCGAAGACTTTGAACAGGCTGCGCGCTTCCAGCGTCCGTGCACACTGGCCGTTAATGATATCCCAATCGCGAACCACCCCGTGCAGATCGCCGCTGACCAGCCGTTCGCCATCTGGGTGAAACGCTACGCTGAACACGGGCTGCTCATGACCGCGCAATTCGTGGATGAGTTTTCCATTCCCCGCGGAGAATACTCGCACCACCGGTTCATTGCCACAAGTTGCCAGCAACTTTCCATCCCGACTGAGGGCTGCCGAGCGGAGCCCGGTGGCACAGGCCTTCTCAATCGTCCAGGCGGGCTCCAGAGGATCGTCCGTCGCGCGCCAGGCATGGACTTGCCCCCAGCTATCGGCCGTATAGAGCAGCAGCCGATTTGGTGATGCGAGCATGACTTCGACCCAGCCCCGATGGGCATCCACGCCGGTCAGTTGTCCATCCGCCAGCGTCTGGCGATAAAGTCGGCCGTCATGTCCTGCCGCAAACAGGCGCGTCCCATCGGCATCGAACCGGCAACAGAGCAGTTGCCGCGGGTGTATCAGCGACTTCTCCAGGCGTACGGCTTGCGGTTGTACTTCCATCGATCCATTCCTTCAGCCGTCTTCGTCAGGCCAGCAGTTGCGTGATGGCCCCGCACTTTTCGTTGGCGATGGGCAGCGGTTGACCGCCGTTGTCATATTCTTCCAACAGCGGATCAATTCCCAACGCCCGGAACACCGTATGGTAAACGTGTCCGATATCGTATTCCTCGTGGGCATTGAACGTTCCCAGGTCGTTCGTCTTACCGATGACGCCTCCCGATTGAACCCCGCCCCCTCCCATGCCGAGCGACCAGCATTCCGGCCAATGATCTCGTCCGACACGGGCGTTAATCTTGGGCGTGCGGCCGAATTCAGACAGGATCAGCACGAGGGTTTCCTCGTAGAGGCCCCGCACCACCAGGTCGTCGACGAGTGCGGCCAGTGCCTGATCGACTTGCGAAACGCCATCCAGGTGACAGTTAAAATTGTCGCCGTGCGTGTCCCAATGAAACATCGTCACCTTGACGAACGTCACGCCCGCCTCAATCAACTGCCGTGCCTGGAGCAGGTGACGACCGAGCTGGCTCCCGCCGTACCGCGCCACGTCATCCGGCCGCAATCGGGAAGGATCGAATAACTCGGCATGCCGGGCCATTTGCTCAGCGACGCGATAGGTCTGATTGTAAGCGGCACTCGAGTCGGTCAGGCGCTGCTGGTCAAATCGCGAATTCAAGCGGTCCCGCATTTGACGGCGGCGATCGACACGGGCTTTGAATTCGTCCTGGGGAACGACCAGATTCGGCGGTGCCTTGCCGTCACCCAACGCCAGGGCTCCGTACTTCGGACCCAGAAACCCGGCATCCTGAAACATGAACCCACCGGAGCCGGGTTTGATGTGGATGTAGGGTGGGAGGTCGCTATCTTCTTTGCCCAACAACTTCACGACAGCCGACCCCAGCAAGGGATAGGTCACGCCCCGGTTTTTGGGATCTCCCTGCTGGATCGGAATCACCCCGCGGGAATGGTCTTCGTACTGAGTATGCATGCTGCGGATGATCGAGAAACGATGCATCTGCTGTGCCATGCGGGGCATCAGTTCGCTGATGGAGAGACCAGGCACCGATGTGGGAATCGCCTGAAACGGCCCCCCAAATTCCGTGCCCGGCTTGGGATCCCAGCTTTCCAGTTGGCTCATGGCCCCGTCAAGCCAGATGCAGACCACCCGCTTGGCACGGCCCTTTGTCTCTGCCGGCAATGCCCGCGGCAATCCACAGGCGACTGTGGCGACAGACGCTTTCACCAGAGATTGCAGCACGTCACGGCGGTTCCAGTCGTTGCGTCCCGCACAGTTCGTTGACGGTATATTCACTTCGCCCTCGATGAAAGTTAGGCTGCGGCCTCTCATCAAAGTATCTGCCTCGACAGATTGAAGCAAGTAGATTCGTTGATTAATTCGCGAGAGGGTGTGGCCGCTAAATGGTGGGGCAATCGATTCGCAGTGACAGTTGGCAAATTTCACGCTCCCCTCGCCCCCGAGTACCAGGGCGAGAGGAGCCGGAGTTTTGCGGAGGCCTTCCCAAATATATAGCGGCTGCCCCCTGTCTACAGACGCGCACGTCACCGTCTATTTCAGTTCCTGCACGCCGGTCTTCAGTCCGTAGAGCTGTCGAACCTCACCATCTGTGAGTGCTCGGTTAAAGACGGCCAAGTCATCCATGTAGCCGACATAGGCGGCGCCCAGCACGAGTTGTACCTGCGCGGGATCCCAGGCGAACGTCAGGTCCCAGTTTTCGATGGTGCCCTGTAGCTTGCCGTTCAGATAGAGCCGACCGATTTGCGGCTTGCTTTTGTCGTTGACGTTTTCCAGGGTGAACACCGCATGGGTCCAGGTCTCTTGGGAAAAGGGTGCCTTGTCGACTTGCACCATCGGCCGTTTGTTGAAGGGAATGTCAGCCCACTGCACGTTGGTCGGGTTCCAGATGTGAAACAGCGGGCGGATGGCGTAGCGGAAGTAACGCGGCGTTTCGTCCTTCGACCATTCCATGAAGATATAACCCTTCTTGTTGTCGTCACCGACGATCTGCACCGGATCGCAATAGCCGGGCTCCAGGTCCTTGTCCGGATTGAGACGCAGCCAGACCGCGACCGACGCATTCCAGTTCTTATCGTTGTAGCCCAGCGCTCCCGCGTCCTTGAAGGTCGGTCGGAAATTGTTCTTCTTGGTGAAGTGCAACGCACCGCCAAAGCGGCCGGCGTCGGGCACCAGGCGGACTTCGTCAGTGGGGGCGGCAGTCGTCAGCACTTTGCCCTGCGCCGCGTAACATGTCTTGTCGCCGCGCGCGAAGTCGGCTTCCAACCCCTTGTCGAATGATGCGTGCAGCGTCAGTGCTTGCGCGAGTCGCTTCTTCGTTTCCGCATCGGCCTCGCTGAGGATCTGCTTCGCGGCCTCAGGCGTGATTTCGCGGACGAAGATGTTTCGCCAGCGGATTTCCCCGCCGTGTGTCTGCAACATGATCGGCCCCTTGGCGACCAGGGGCTGGCTGCGGTCGTAATAGTTCTCCATCACGGCGCCGTCCACGACGAGTTTTTCATTCAGCCAGACCCAGGTGCGGTCGCTGACCTGGCGAATGCGAAACTGGTTCCATTCTCCAAACGGTCGGTCGGCCAGGACCAAAGGATCGCGTCCAGTGGTGCCCGGGGTGTTATTGAACAGTCCGCCGGAACCCAGATGCGGTCTGCGGGTCGGCGCTTTGGGATCAAACACTTGATTCCAGTCCCAGATCTGCACCTGCGGTGTCCCACGCAAATAAATTCCGCTGTCGGCCTTCGGCACGGTCTTGTAGTCGATCAAGAACTCGATATCGCCAAACTCTGCGTCGGTCGTCGCGTACGGCCCGTGTCCATCATTGACCAGTTCGCCATTCTCGACGGTCCAATGCTTGGGAAACTCGGCACGCTGCTGAGCGAGATTGGCTTCCTTCTTTTCACCCGTCAGCTTTTCCACGGCGTGCGGATTCAATCCATGCCAGCCGGTGAGGTCACGGCCATTCAGGATGGCACGG
>JAQGHS010000932.1 GCA_028291605.1 Planctomycetaceae bacterium
AAGGCTTACTGGTCGCTGGTGAGTTGGCTCCGGCCTTCGACGTCTTGCTCAAGCTGAGCGATCCGGGGGTCGGCGCTGCCGAGCTGGAACGTATTGACGGTCATCGGTCGCTACGTCGTGATCGCTGGGTTCGCACGCAACTTCAGGAATTAGCGGCAAAGGTCGATCAACCAACTCAGCAGCGTGTGCAGGCGGAGTTGCAGCAACGATTGGATAAAGCCAAGGCCGATCCGGGCGTCGAGCCGCTACGAAATTTCGTGCAGTTTTTCGGGTCCCATCCATTGGCCGACGAGGCTCGGCAAGTGCTGGTTGAGCGACTGCTGGCGACGGAGTATTCCATCGAAGCCGAACAACTGCTGGCTCAACTGCGTCACAGTTCACAGCCGCAGATTGCCGGACGTGCACTGGCGACGATGATACGCGAAATGGTCAAGCTCGGGCATGCCGAGGATTGCGAAGTACTGCTGTCTGACCTGCTAAAAGGATATGCAGGAGTCGTCTGTCTGGACAATAAAACCGGCCAGCAACTGGCGGACGGCTGGAAACCACAGGCTGAGGGGCGAGCACGATTTGCACGTGACTGGCCGACCGGGAAGGTCGAAACTGATCGAAAGACGTTGCCTCTGAAGAATATCTCCTGGACGTTCGACGTGGCTTTGGAAGGCGATCGCGGTCCGTTTTTTAAACATTCGAGTTTCAAGTCCATGCAGGACTTGTTGCGGGTCGTTGGATTTAACGGTTGGGGTGAGCCCAGTTGGTCAGTCCCCATTAGCGAACTGGGGACGAATACCAATATCAATGCGTATCGCGCCCAAGTCCGCAATCACCTGGTCTTTCTAACGACCGGGTTGCAGGTGATCGTCCTGAATACGTTGACGGAAGGGACGATGATTCGAGCCAAGACGATGTGGAACTCGCCGTTGGTGGAAGGTCCCCTGGGTGAACAGAATCAAGTTTTCCAGATGATGGTGAACCGCCCGGGGCTGGGACGCCCGCGTGGGGGAATTGACCGCTGGCAGAACCCGATCGGCATGGTTGCGGCCATCGAAGACGATTCTGTTGCCATCCTGCGCGGCCGGCATTTGATCCTCGCCGATCTGCTGACGGGACAGGCTCTCTGGAAGCGGACCGATATTCCGGGTGGCAGCGAGATCTTCGGTGATCGGGACTCGATCCTGGTGATTCCTCCCGATGGCCAGGAAGCAATCCAGATTCGACGTGCTGACGGAGCGACACTCGGCAATTACCCCGTGCCGCAATCGACGAACCGCCTGTTGACGTTTGATCGGTCGATTCTGGGCTTCCAGAAGGATGCTCCCAAGAATTCGATCACGTTTCAATTAACGGACGTCCCCACGCGGAAAGTGAGCTGGGAGCGCAGCTTCAATCTGCTCAGCCAGTACATGCTCTTCTCAGAAACGGAACTGGCCGTCCTGGAGCCCTCGGGGATGCTGTCGCTGGTATCCATCACCGATGGGCGGGTCTTATGGCAGCAGCAACTCCAGTTGTTTCCGAATTTCAAAGAAATGTGGATCATTCCCGATGGTGACCGCTTGCTGGTGATTCATGGAGAAATGCCACCTCGTAATCCCCAGCAGGCAGCGATGTTCATCGGCAACAATCAAACGATGATCGATGGACAGGCCGATTGTGTTGACAGGTCTACCGGGAAGGTCCTGTGGTCGCAGCGAATTGAGCGATTTGCCTTGGATTATTCGCTGCCGCAGTACCTGCCGTTTTGGGTCTTCACAGTGCGCACGCAATCGGTCCAGCCCCAAAATGTTCTGAAGCCTGAATTCCAGATGCTGGTGGTCGATAAGCGGAGCGGCCGAGTCCTGTTGAAGGCGACGGAAGCCAGTCATGTCGGCAATATTCAGGTCCAGATGGATGAGAAACAGAAGCTAGTCAACATCACCATGATCGGTGGTGCTCAGCCCGTGTTGCACACACTGAAATACACCGACCAGGTCGTGGAACCGTCACCTGATCCGACGAAGGCAAAGTGATCGCGTGGCCCGACTCTCTGAGTCGGGCGATTGTCGATTGATGCGCCCGACTCTGGAGAGTCAGGCTACGAAGCTCTTCACAACTCACCTTGATATCCAACCGCCATGCCAGCTGCTGATTCTTCTGAACCTGATCGACCGGCGAGAAAAGGTCCTCCCAAGCGAGATCCTCGGCTGGATGCCAAATCGCCCGCTAGTGGTAAGTCACCTGCGGCGCGCGTCCCGCTGCCGCGCGAGGCACCTCGGCCAACTTCAGAAATCCCGACCATTGACAGTGACGAGGTTCCGCGAAGTCCGCGGCCCGATCGTCGAAAACTCGTGCTGATTGCCGGCGGAGTGGGACTGTTCGCACTGCTGGCGGTCATTGGCTGGGTGGTATTCTCCGGTGGACGACCAGCAGCTGGCTCGTCAGTTCCAGTCGTCTCGCAGGGGGCAAATGGCGAGAAGCCGGACGGGGTTCAGGGTGCCGCCGATGAATTGCAGGCGCCGCAGCGGGCAGTGAAATGTCGCATCAACACCCCCGAGCCGGGATTCGTTGCGTTTGTGGATGAACAGCCCGTGCGCGATGCCGAGGGCAAGATTGTGCCGACCCCCTGCGAAGTTCAGATCGCAGCGGGACGTCACGTCATTCGTGTCGGCAAGAAGGGCTGGAATGACATCCCACGTGTGGTTGATGTGACTGCGGCGATGGATTTCGATCAAGAACCGACTTACGAACCCTTTGCCGAGGCCAGTACGGCATTCGCCGCGCCCTATTTGGATGCCCCTGTCGGCAAGCCGATTCTGTTGGAAAAACTGCAGTTTGCAGGTCGCTGCCAGGATCCATTCGTTTCGGCCAACGGTCGCGAGATCTGGTACGCCGGATCGGGGCCGGAAGGAATGGGAATCTACTACGCGACACGCGGGACCGCGCTTGACGAATGGGAAACGCCCAGTCTTCTCCTCCTTAGCAGGGGGGCCGATCTGCCAGCCTCACCCAGTGCGACCACTGACGGTCTGCTGGTGGGCTATACGGTGCCGGGGAAAGTCGGTCGGGTCTGGGGATTGTCTCGGACTTCGGAAGAGGGTGCGTTCGATAATAAAAAGCCTCTCTTTTACGCCGATCGAGGCGATCCGGAATGGCCGTCAGCCCAGTTGTCGGCGGATGGCAAGCGTCTCTATTGGCTGGAAATCCGCGATGAAAAACTCACATCCTGGACGGCCGCGCGATATGAACTCGAAGTCGAATTCAACAAGCCCAAGAAGTTTCCTTTGCCGGGCGGACATCCCTGCTTGTCGTCGGATGAGCTGCGGCAGTATGTGTTCGACGGGAAACAACTCCAGCGAGCTCAGCGTGCCAAGATAACCGATTCGTTCTCGGCTCCGCAGGTGATTGCCGAACCGAATCTGGCTGACTATGTGCCACATCCTGATCGGCGGCAATTCTGGGTCACTGACGATGAACAGTGGCTCTATTATGCGGAAGATCCTGCAACCAGCGGCAAGCTGTTTGTCGTCCGCCTGAAAGACGGACCGGGGCGCGGTGTCCTGGTGGTGGGGCGTGCTCTGAAGCCACAAAAAATCGAGACGGCGAAAACTGAAGATCAAGAGAAGAAGGATCTGGCCATGAAGCCCGATCCAGATGAATCGAAGACGCCAGAAGTCGACCCTCGGACGCTCCCGACACCCTATGCAGGATTCCAGCAACAGCTCGCGGCCTTGCTGACCAAACGCGACATGGCAGCAGCGGCGAAGTTGCTTGCCGATCAACAGAATAAGCCTGAACTCCAGCCGTTCAAAGAATTGCTCAAGTGGGATGCCGAGGAAGTGGCCGCTCTGCAAAAATTCTGGGCAGCAGTCGAAAAGGCCGCTTCCAGCTACAAAGTTGACGAGCCCATTCGCATCGGTGGCTCAGGATTCACGTTTGAAAAATTCGAAAATGGCGTGTTCAAGCTGAAGGCCAAAACGAAGCAAGTCGAACGAAAACTCCGTGAAATGACTCCCGGTGATCTGCTGGTACAGGCCGACAAGATCATCTCGAAGACTGATCCCCAGGGGCAACTGGCCATCGGCATCTTTTTGCACTTCGAGGGCAAAGCTCAGGCTGCCGCCATGAAGGCCCGATTAGATCGCACCGAGGGAGCCGGCGACGAGTTCCGCGAGCATCTCGCTGTGCGACGGTTAAAAATCATCGAGCAGGAACTGGCTCGCGAGAACCTCGGTGTCGCATTGCAGCAGATCGATGAACTGGCCGCGGGGTTCCCCAATTCACCGAGCACCGCTCAGGCCGAGCAACATCGGGCGAAGATTTATTCTTATGTGAAATGGGAGGAGCGTGGCGGTCGCGAATGGAAACAATCGGCGGAAGACAGCAGTTACACGCTCCCCTTTCAGAAGGAGCCAGGTTCGATGCTGGTCTCGTCGACTTCGTATGACAGTTTCAACCTGTCGTTGGAGTGGAAGACGATCAGTCCCACGGGACAAGGTGGTGTTTACTTCCGTTATCCCGGCCGGGGCAAGGGGCTCGATACGGCCTTCAAAGTCCATCTGGCGAATGATACGGGAGTCGTTCCCGACAAATTCTGCACGGGTTCGTTGTTCAACTACTACGCTCCCACCGCGAACGCAGCGAAACCAGGTGGTCAGTGGAATACGTTGGCCATCCAGGTCCGTGGAGAACAAACCGTCGTCACGATCAATGGGAAGAAAGTGATCGAAGTTCTGGCCATCGACGCAGCAGTACCCAAGGAGGGATTTGTGGCTCTGGATGGGGAATTTGGCGGAATTGTCTATCGCAAGATTTTGTTGGTCGAAGGTGTTAATACTCCGTCAAAATGACGGTTCCCGTGACCGACGCTGCCAACGTCGGTGTTGATGTTGGCGGCATTTCTCAGCGGAAATGTAACATTTTCCTCAGTTTCGTGACTTCGGGCCCCTCATCAAAAAGTCCCTGCAGTTGCCGTTTCGCCCGCGGGGGCTTATCTTGTAGAGTTTGACGGCAGATTTTTGGTGTACAAACGGGGATGCTGCGGATGGCGTTCCCGGTAGGAAAATACTTTCAGGAGTGGATATGGCGACCGTTTCGACCGCTGCGTTACCGTACAAAGTTAAAGACATCATCATGGCCGCATGGGGCCGGAAAGAGATTGAACTCTCGGAAAATGAAATGCCGGGACTGATGTCCCTGCGCGAGAAGTACGGCACCTCGAAGCCCCTCAAGGGTGCTCGGATCGCCGGTTGCCTGCACATGACCATCCAGACTGCAGTCTTGATCGAGACGTTGACGGCTCTCGGCGCTGACGTGCAGTGGTCGAGTTGCAATATTTTCTCCACGCAAGATCATGCCGCCGCAGCGATTGCGGCCTCCGGCGTGCGTGTCTTCGCCTGGAAGGGGATGAACAATGAAGAATTCGACTGGTGCATCGAACAAACCCTGTTCTGGCCCGATGGCAAGCCGTTGAACATGATTCTGGACGACGGCGGCGACTTGACGTTGATGGTCCACAACAAGTTCCCCGAACTGTTGACCGGCATCCGCGGCATTAGCGAAGAAACGACGACCGGCGTCCATCGCCTTTACCAGATGCTCAAAGAGGGCAAGCTGGCTGTCCCCGCGATCAACGTGAATGACTCGGTCACCAAGAGCAAGTTCGACAATCTCTACGGTTGCCGAGAATCGCTGGCCGACGGCATCAAGCGGGCCACCGACATCATGATCGCCGGTAAGGTGGTTGTGGTTTGCGGTTACGGCGACGTGGGCAAGGGGTGTGCTCAGGCCATGAGCCGCCTGGGTGCTCGTGTGATCGTCACCGAAATCGATCCGATAAATGCTCTACAGGCGTCGATGGAAGGCTATCAAGTCTTGCCGATCGAAGACGTGGCCGCTCAAGGTGACATCTTCGTGACGGCCACGGGTTGTATCGACGTCATCCGCAAGGAACACCTCGATGCCATGAAGACGAATGCGATCGTCTGCAACATCGGCCACTTCGATTCGGAAATCGAAATCGCCTCGTTGGTCAACGATCCGAAAATCAAGAAGATTGAGATCAAGCCGCAAGTCGACAAGTACGTTTATCCGAACGGCAAGTGCATCATCGTGTTGGCCGAAGGCCGCCTGGTGAACCTGGGCTGTGCTCACGGGCACCCGTCGTTCGTCATGTCCAACAGCTTCACCAATCAGGTGCTCGCTCAGTTGGCTCTGTGGGACGCGAACAACAAGTTCGAACTCGGCGTCCACATGCTGCCGAAGAAGCTCGACGAAGAAGTGGCTCGGCTGCACCTCGCCAAGCTGGGGGTCAAGCTGACGACGCTGTCCGCCAAGCAGGCTGAATACATCGGCGTGCCGGTTGAAGGTCCTTACAAGCCTGATCACTATCGGTACTAACTTGCCGAACGCACCGTGATCAAGACGAAGACTGCTCCGTGTAAAACGGGGCAGTCTTTTTTGTTGGTCAGCAGGATGGGAACTCTTGCCACGTCACTTCTTCGACTCGGCCACGTTACGCAACGGTTTCGTCGCTGTCGCGATCACGTCCTCATTCCATTTCCATGCGGTTGATTGAAACGCAGCTTTTGTTGCACGATCAACCGCGGCTGCCCAGTCTGGTTCAGATCGCTCTGCCCAAAGTTTGGCGAGCGTGACAAGCAACTGACGATTGATCTCGTCGATCTTCGGTCGCACCACTTTTTCGAGATCTGGCGGATCTATAAATGGCGGATGCTGCTGGGCGGTCCATTCTTGAAAAGACTGTTCCTGTACTTGCTTCGCCGCAGTGATCTGGGCTCGAAAAAAATCTGTGACAAACTCGGCCGGCAGATGGAGTTCCTTGCCGTCCGCGGCGAGCTTGGTGAGTAATGCCTGCTCCCGCTTTTCGTCAGTGATCGGCAGCTCGCGATTCCACTTGGCCTGAGCCACCCCTAGCATCAAATCCAGCCGCTGCGCGATCAGCTCGCAGAGTTCCGTCAGATGGGCCTCGGCAGCGGATTTTGGGCGGGCTTCGGCGACTGGCACGG
>JAQGHS010000941.1 GCA_028291605.1 Planctomycetaceae bacterium
TCTGGGTTTCTCGCACCAGCATCTGCCGCAATTCTTCGTCGGCAGATCGAGCGTCCCGTACATGGAACTGGATGGTCTGGCCGGTCCGCACATGATTGCCGATGGCGATCGCGCGAGTTTCCTGATCGGCGCCCAGAACATTTCCCACCAGAAAATCGCCGCTATGAAACGAGTCTTTGTACTCGTTCATCACAATTCCCACATGCAATCCCTGCTGGACCAGCCGCTGATCATCCCCTGAAATCTCCTGCCAGATCTCCTGCAAGCGGTCCAGCGCCGGCTTGCCCCCCAGTTCGAGAATCACGTTGCGGTCCGCCTTCGTGACGACAAACGTGTGACCAATCTGCCGGCAGCCTTGCGACACGATCGACTTGATCTGCGGCCCGCCGCGGATGACGACTCCCACCGCACCGTGATCGATACATTCCCCCTGGAAGAACAGTCGATTCTGCCCGGGCCCGTGTCCGCCACTGGCCATGCCTCCCAGCAGAGGCACCCCCGGAGCCATATCCTGCAACTGTTCGATAATGAAATCGACCGCGCAGGAGTAAGGTTCGCCCAGCAGGAGAACCGCGCGGATTTCCGCCGCTTCGGCAGGGGCGAATTCGGGGAAACCATCGCACACCAGGCCATCGGCCGTCGATCGAAATTGCAGTTGGAACGGCTCCAGGACGGCCCCGGGCAAATGGGCCGCCCACAAGCTGACACCCGGCTGGCCCTCGATTTCTTCCGCGTCACCCGCAATGGATTCGGCCGCACAACCCACGAGGACTCGGCAGCCCAAAGCTTCCTGCACACGCGCCGCCGCCTGGTCGAAACCGGCCGCATGGGAGTGCGTCATGAACAGGAAGGCCAAATGGGGAGTGTCGACATTCAACCCGGCGCGAACCTTACGGCAGACCGTGTCGACGGCGGTGATCGTGTCGGAACTTGTGGACAAACTGGAGGCGTATGACATAGCTTCAATCGGTGATTGTGATTTCGTGAGTTTGTTGTTGGGCGACGTGTCGCAGCCGATTCATAGCATAACGACTGCACCCCGTGCGAGTCATCCAGCCGTGAGACGAGTGTGACTGGGCGCTCAGGCGACGGGAGAATTCACCACGGAGACACGGAGAGCACGGAGTTAAGAAGAGGGAGTTTTTAGCCACGGATTGACACAGATTGAACACGGATGAGATCTAGGTGTGGCAGAGGTATCTCTGGTAATTCACTCAAGAGTTCCTCAGAGCAACCAGACACGGTTGGAATTCACATTGCCTTTATCCGTGTTTCATCCGTGTGAATCCGTGGCAAAAAAACTCCTTTAATTTCCTGTCTCCGTGTCTCCGTGGTGAATCTGAGCCCTGATTTCCGATTTCGAAAAATCGTAGACCTGCCCCCTCATCGAATGGTTGCCCCCACGGCATGCACCAGTCCTTCGCGATACGTCGGAAATTGAGGGGTCCAATTCAACTGCCGTCGAGCGTACGCATTGCGGCAGCGCTTGTTCAATCCCACGGTCCGCGTCGCCCCCGCAGAAATTGCCGGAGACGGGTCCTCTTCTGCAAAACGTGGCGGCGGGGCCCCGACCAGTTCCGCCAAGGCCGAATAATAGGCCCGCCGTACCACCGGTTCGTTGTCGCTGATGAGAAACAACGGCGACGGCACCTTGCGGTCGGCACTGAGCACCACGGCTTCAGTGGCATCATCCACATGAATCAGATTCAGCCAGGCATCGGGATTTCCGGCCAAAGGTTCGCCGCTTTTCAGCGTCGCAACGCGGGACAACAACCGGGCAGGGCCGTAAATGCCCGACAACCGCAACGCTGTCGTCAGCGGCGAATCGATCCCAAACGGACGCCACTGCTCCAAAGATAATTCGGCATCCCGACAGGCCTGACCATTGGGTTGAGACGGCTCACAGACGGACGTTTCGTCGATCCATTCTCCGTTCGATTGTCCATACACGCTGGTGCTCGAAATGTAGATCAAACGTTCGGCACGCCGCGAAATCTGCTGCATGACGTTTTGCAACCCGGTAACGTAGACATCTCGCTGCGAAATGCCGCTCGTTCGGTCCCAGCCCACAGCCCACAGCACCGTATCGACCTCAGGCAGACCCGCCAGCGTATCCGGCCGCATAACATCCCCCAGAATGGGCGAAATCCCCTGCGAACTCAGCCCCGCAGCATTTTCCGCCGAGCGGGTCAGAGCAAAAACAGAATCCCCAGCAGCCAACCAGCGTGCCGCGACCCGCGTTCCGAGATATCCGCAACCGATAATCAACCGCCGCATGACGTACCTTCCAAGTACAGACGCGTATCGTGGGACGGGTCTCCAGGCCCGTCCGTCCATGGCAGGTCGTAAGCCGAATGACCGGGCGCCTCATCACATTTTGACTGATCCTTGCCTTTCTTCGTGCCCTTCGTGACCTTCTGTTTAAATGCATTGGAACAGAAGGCCACAAAGGGCACGAAGGGGAGAAGTGACACCAACTTCAATGCCGTCATTCACATTGGAGTTTGCGTTGACTACGTGGAAGGAGGGACGGACGGGCCTGGAGACCCGTCCCACGATGCCACCGAACCCGCCTCGCTCACAAAGTGTCAACGTATCAGGACCAAACCCACGCCGATAGTTCCCCGGAAGCACCATTTCCCCTGTACGTCAGGACAAAGTCCAATCGCCAAGCTTCGCTGCGACCCCCATTCTTCGCCGTCTCACTCGTCACACCTATTCAAAATCGGCCCAAATGGTAGAATCAGTAGGAGTTGACTCTGGTCTCTTGCCGAACCAATAGTTAGGGAATGCTGAGTTGTTCGCCACCGGCGGACCAGAGAGTTTTTTCAGACACATTCATGCGTCACCAGGCCTAATGAGCGATGCGTAACGAATCCGAACGTCCTCAAACAGACAATCCCTTCACAATTCCCGTGGCCGACCGCCTCAAGCGTCTGCCGCCGTACTTGTTTGGGAAAATCAATAAGCTGAAATACCAGAAACGCGTCGCCGGTATCGACGTGATCGACCTGGGTATGGGGAATCCGACCGATGCCCCGCATCCCATGATCACCGAGAAGCTGAAGGAAGCGGTCGAAGATTCCCGGAATCACCGGTACTCGGTGGCCAACGGCATCTCGAACCTGCGTCGCGAAGTGGCTGCTCGCTACTTCAAACGCTATGGCGTGAACCTGAACCCCGACGATGAAGTCATCGCCTGCCTGGGTTCCAAAGAAGGGTTTTCCCACCTGTGCCTGGCACTGATGGGCCCCGGCGACACCGCTCTGGTGCCGGCCCCGACGTTCCCCATTCATGCGTATTCGGTGATGCTGGCTTCAGGCAACGTGCTGGCGTTTGACGTCACCAAGCCCGACCAGTTCCTGAGCAATATTTCTTACACCTGTCAGCACCTGTTTCCTAAGCCGAAACTGGTGATCGTCAACTTCCCGCACAATCCCAGCGGGACGACGATCGAACAAAACTTCTATGTCGATCTGGTCAAGATCGCCAAACAGCACAATCTGCTCGTCATCAGCGACTTCGCCTACGCCGACATCTGCTTCGACGGCTACATGGCCCCCAGCTTCCTCTCCACCCCGGGTGCGAAGGACATCGGCGTCGAAATGACCACGATGAGCAAAGGCTTCAGCATGGCCGGCTGGCGTATCGGTTTCTGCTGCGGCAATTCTGAAATGGTCCGGGCCCTCGCCACCATCAAGGGCTACTACGACTACGGCATTTTCCAAGCCTCGCAGATCGCCGCTATCGTCGCCATGCGACATTGCGAATCGGCCGTCGAGCAAATCGCCAAAGAATACGAAGGCCGCCGCAACGTCCTGTGCGACGGACTGCAGCGCCTGGGCTGGGACGTCCAGAAGCCGAAAGCCGGCATGTTCGTCTGGGCCAAGATCCCCGAACCGTGGAGCGAAATGGGCTCCATCGATTTCTCGATGAAGCTCCTCGATGAAGGCGGGGTCGCCGTCAGCCCGGGCCGCGGCTTCGGCGAAGAAGGCGAAGGTTATCTACGGTTGGCGATCGTCGAAAACGAACACCGCTTGCGACAAGCCATCCGTCAAATTGGCCGCTGCCTCAAGAAGGAAGTCAGCCTCGCTTAAAGCGACCGCCGTTTCGAATCACCAAAGCCGCACGTTTCCACAGGGGACGTGCGGTTTTTTCGTAGCCTGACTCTCCGAGTCGGGAACATCGCTCTATTGAAAACCAAGCCATGCGGCAGGCGCGCTAAACTGAGGCTCTTCGAGCCGAAATCAATCTCCCTGGTGAGCCCGCCGGAGTTCCATTTGGTACTCTATGAGAAGCGTAACCGGGCCGCGATCTCGCTCAAACAGGTTCGAGAACTGTGCCACCTCGCGATGGCATTGATTCCGAAAGAGCGGGGATGCGCCGTCAGGACGGAGCACTCGAAGGGTCGATACATGGATCAGGACCTCAAAAACAAGATCAGCGGTGCGATTAGTTCGCGTGACCTCGAGCAGGTCCGTTTGCTATTCACCGATCATCCCGCAGCGATCAATCCCCCACCGCCAGCGCCAGCCTGGGTGGAAGTCGCTGTGAACGCGATGACCGCCACCGGTGGAACACCGGTGCTCAGCCCGATGTTGAGATTGCTGATCGACTTGGGATGCGACATCAATGCATCCAAAACGACGTTCAGCCCGTTGTCTAAAATGGCACACGCGGGAAGTGTCGAAATCGTCCGATTCTTTCTAGAACATGGTGCTGACCCGAACATGGACAAACCCGTGATCTGGGCCATTCAGAACGAGCACGGGAATTCGTTGGAATTAGTGAAGCTGCTGGAACTGCATGGTGCCGATCTTCATCGGTGTTTCCCAGTCTGGGAAGGAAGGCAGATCAACGCCCTCTTCACGGCCGAGATTCACAAGAAGCACGATGTCGTCGAATATCTGCGATCATTGGGTGCCCAACTTCCTCAGCAGCCCTCCAAGCTGGAACGCAAGGCACCTGCGAACAGGGCAAGATCCCGCCATCGCGGCGCGGCGATCTCGATGCCCGTCGCGTTGATGCACCCGTTTGACAAGATTTATTGCTTGCTCATCGAGATGATCCCCGAGCTCATCGGGTCGTTCCAGTATCCCGAGCCGCTGTGCATCGCGCGCGCGTATTATTACGACACCCACGCACCGTGTACTTATCTGGATGTCCGCTGCGTGTCTGTCACGCAGCGACAGCAAGTCCTGGAAAAGAAACAGAACCAGCCCGATGGAGCTCGCTTCTACCTGTGGTCTCCCGGAGAAGAGTGTGGAACTCGGCTGGGGGTGCCGATTCCGGAAGATCCCGAGACGCGGTCAATGCCCCAAGCCCTCAAGGACTTCATCCGGTGGAACACTCCAGATGCGCAGATTAAGAGGCTGTTTGCGACGGTCCACAAGCTACTGGACGTGGACTCGCATTTGTACATGCAAGAGTTTCGCAAGACATTGCAGTTAGTCACGATGAAGTTGAACGAACTGGATTGGAGTGAGGTGTGCGAAGTATCTGACGATTTCGTGATCGCACCGGCAGACGGCTCACGTTTTTTTGCACGCGATGCGGACGACCTGGAAGGGGGCATCCCGGCGGCGCGACTCGGGCTGTTGCAATCGCGTGGCTTTCTCGGCCCTTCAGAAAGATTACTCGGACGCTGATCGACAATTTCTTGATGCAGAGCTGACAGGCCAAGCAGAGTGTTGGTCATAATCCGTGTTTCATCCGGACTACTAACGTTCAAAGTTTGCACACGACGCGCAAAGATGAGTAAAGGCCGGTCATCGCTAACTCCATGCCCGTCTTTCATAGTTTAATCTAAAATCTGACACTTTTTCTTGTGTCCTATTCCCTAATCCTTATCCAGGATGATGAACTTCAACTTGGATCCGCTCGGCGCCTCCAGACTTGCGGGGCGATCTTTCGTTCCGAATTCCGGGATGCATATGTGGAGATCGCCAGAAGTGAGGTCATACAGCGCGGTGACGGACTGACCCTGCCAGCGACCGTCTAAGGCCGTGAGGCGCATGGCTCCCGGGGAACTGACAGTATCCAGTTGAAACTCAAAGCGACGGGCTCCGAAACTCGATTCAGGGCCAGCGAGGAACAGCCGGTCTGCTTCGAATCGGAAGACGATCTGCTTGACCAGATTCTCATCCGCGGTTTTACCGTCCTCCACCAGTTTGACGGCCGACCACGAAACGTTGCGCAGGCGTTCGATATCGAAGACTTCCGCCTCTTCCGGAGTCATCTCGTCGGACCTGAATTCTGTGACCCGCAGACGGACTTCAACCTTGGACTGCGAATTCACTTCTTTACCATTCTGGATCCGGATGCGATTCTGCGAAAGGCTAGAAATCTGGACCGACTGACCCAACTTCACATTCACAGTCGTTTCCGCGGTTCGCGAAAAAAGCCCCATAACCCGGAAGCCTTCGGCACTCACCACCGATGAGTCCAAGTCGTCCTTGCGTTCCGTATAATGAACATCCACCTTCCAGGTCCCATTGGTATCCGGTTTCATTTCCCCTTTAACCTTGATGAAGTTGCCGCGGTTGCCCGTGCGTCCATAGAAAGGGACACCCGGCCGCGCCACAATCTGCAGAGAATTCATCGCGGCGGACTTGGGTGATTCATTCTCGACAACTTCCACTTTTTCATACCCAAACGTCTCGAGATGCACGAGGTACTCGTCCGCCGCGCTCGAACTCGCTGGAAATGGCAAGACCGCGAAAACCACGACCAGAATTGATCGAAACATTGGGAGATCCTTGTTAACGAAACGCACATTGACGGCCGCGACAGGTCGGAATAGAAGAAACCGTCTGCCGTTTGCTTTCAGCGATGTTACAAATTGACCGTCAACAGACCCACATCAACTTTGAAAAAGTCGGCCAACTTACGGATCATTTGTCGGCTAAATGGCTTCTTACCAGCAAGCACCTCTGAAATGGTGGATTTCGACAGCCCGGCTTCGCGATGCAGATCCGCCTGGCTAAGCCCTTTGGCATCCAATAAGTGCTGCAGCATGTCCGCATCTGAAGCCGGAGTAATGGGGTAGTGGTCGTCCTCGTAGGTGGCCACGAGATCGCTGAGTGCATCCAGATACAACGCTTCACCGTCGTCCATTTTCCCTTGAGTCACTAGCCGATCGATGATCGCCTGTGCCGCCTGGAAATGATCCTGCGAACGAATCGATGCCAGCGGGAATTCGACGATGAGTTCCAGGTAGGAATCCTTCTCGCTCCCCTTGAGGCTGAATTTTCCTTTTGTGGCCATCATTCAGTTCCCTTCGGATCCGGATTAGAGGGGTTCGACAAAGTGGTCTTCACACTCTTGAAAGGCGGCTGGAAGCAACCACAGTCTGATTTCCATTTGTCATTGTCGTACTCGGCGTGATTCATGACTTTCAGCACGAATACCTTTTGGCTGGCATAGAGAATGCGCGTTATCAGTCGGTACTTGTTTCCACCGATGTTAAACACAACGCAGTTTCCGATTAGACTAGCGGTGGCAAAATCGGATTTGACCTCTGCCCATGAGTGCCAACTCACAGCCTTACTGTTGACGTGTGTGTACCAAGCCCTCAGCGGACCGCTCGCATTGGCATAACCGGGCAATTCCCAAAACTGCTGCAAACGGGATTTCGAGATCACCCGCATTGATTTCAACTTCCTTTTGACCAGTGGATGTCATTATTATAGTTCGCAAAACACGAACTATCAAGATCGAGAACGCACCATGTCCTACTGTCCAGAATGTAAAGGTGAAATGGGTGCCGCTGAAATCGTGTGCCCACATTGTGGATATGATTTTCCCGCCCCGCCGACGGACGCCAACTCCCGAAAAGACGGGATTGCTTATTCGTTCCTGGCTGACATCGCGCTGACAATCAGCATGATCGCAGCCGGTGTGGGCTGCTTCGTGGCGTTTACCGTTGCCATCGTGTCATTGTTGCGAGGTGACCTGATTGCTGCGCTGGTTGTGGCACCGATCGCGTTCTTTCTGCAACTCGGAATGCTGGTCGTCTTTCTTCGAGTTCAAAACATCTGATTTGAGATGTTGATTGAGGACCGACCCGAGGTTGATGAAATGTGAGGATTGGTCGATCGACTTTCGATGCCTTGTAAGCCGCGAAATTGTTATGCAACCCATTTTTGCATGGTCATTGCAGCCCCGGAAGGGGCGACCGGATAAAGCCTGGGACGAAAGCCCCAGGTCCTATCGCGTGCGAAAATCCAAGCCCCGGAGGCGCGACCCACGATTCACCGTCAATGTTTCGGTCGCCCCTTCCGGGGCTAAGAATACAACCGACACACCTTGAACTAGCGACTACCGTCAGCTATACATAATGACTCCGAATGATTCTCTGTCATCCACCCAATCCGCGTCGGCGAGATCCGCCGCCCTCCAGCGCTACGAAAAGCCTCAACGTCATGTCGGAACTCATTGACGCCGTCTGTGATATCTGCGGCCGACAGTATCGCTGGCCGGATGAGCGTTTAGGAGAATCCGCGACGTGCCGCTACTGCGGGACCAAGTTCGAGGTCCAGGTCTTTGTCGCTCCCGAAGAGGACACCAATGCGAATGACTTGCGCTGGTTTAAAGGCGTGGGGGTCGCAATCCTCGTTCTGACAGTCGTCGTCGGGTTGAGCAGCCTGCTGATGATCCGTCCGTCGGCCACCGGTTGGACCGTGACAGGAGGTTCCTGGCGATTTCCACGTTTCCGTGCAACGGCGGGAGGTAGGTCTGCCGAAGCCGAACGGCACTTTGCCCTGGCCGAAGAACGTGATAATCAATTTCTCGGAGAGATGCGCAGAAACGCGGGGATGACAGGGTCAATACCGATTGTCCGAACGTATCCGAGGACACGTAAACGGACTCCGTCACCATTCACAATCATCTCGCCCACAGTCAATTCCGGTCACCTGGCGACGTCGGCACCCGTCGTGACAGAATGGGGATTTGTCGGCGAGTCCTCCGACCGCAAGCTCCAACTGAAGGGAACAGGTCTGCAGGGCCTGACCAAGTTCCAACATCGTTTTGGATCAGGGTTGTCTGACGCCAAATGTCACCAGGTCTCCGATACGCTGCTGGAGACGGATGGCTTCTTCGTCAAATCGAGCGAGGTCACCCTGTACGTCATTGCGAATCCGCATGGCATGGCGGTCGTTTTCTCAGACAACATTGCGACCGTCGACACGAATCAGACACTCGCTCGTCGTCAACCAGGAACCGAGCCGGATCTGTTTCTCATACGAAATGGTGGCCATCTCGTTTCTGAACGCCCGACGGGCGTCCTCGTCGACCAGGGTGGGCGTGCCGCTGTTCGTCCCTGGGTCATCATGGCGATCGTCAAGCGCGGCGGTGAATTGAAGACGCAAATGCCCAGCAGCACCATCCTGGAAGCCGGAGCCAGCGTGACCGCGGAACGCCCCGGTATCAATGACCTTTCCAAACCCGTTACAGTTCCCAAGATCACGTTCTTCCGGCTTCCGGTCATTGATAAGAAGTAATCCACCTGTCGGAGTTAACATTTTAGAGATACCTCTGGCCCCCGTCGGGCTTGTCCCGGCGGAGCCCTGACTGATGAGCTACTAAAGCGAAACGTACTAGCCCCTCAACCCGTAGCACTACAAAACCATCCGCTTTCAAATCCACCTTTAGCTCATGGCCAAAACCAAAACTCCCGCTGCTGAACCGTACACGCCTCTGCAACAGCAGATCCTGGCCGCGCTGCAGGACGAAATCGAGAAGCCTCCCACAACCACAGGGTATAAACTCGGATTGCTGGCGGTGGCGCTCGCCAACCTGTTGCTGCCGCTGCTGTATTTCGGACTGATATTCCTCGTCGCCCATGCGATCTACTGGAACGCCCAATACAATCACCCCGGCCGCAACGTGCTGGGGTTTGTGATCTATTTTGGAGCCTACATTCTCGGTGCAGTCACTCTCGCCTTTTTGATCAAGCCGCTGTTTGCTCGAGATTCCAAGCAATCTGCGCCGCTGACTCTCAAGCGATCCTCCGAACCGTTCCTCTACGAATACGTCGAGGCGATCTGCGAGTCGGTCAATGCACCGGCGCCCAATTCGATCCGGCTGGTTTGCGAACCCAACGCCGCCGCGAGTTTTTCGCAAGGATTGATCGGTATTTTTACTGGTCGCATGACACTAACGATTGGCTTGCCCCTGGCGGCCGGAATGTCGCTACGCCAATTCACCGGAGTCCTGGCTCACGAGTTCGGCCATTTCTCCCAGGGTGGGGGCATGCGGTTGTGCTATGTCGTGCGGGTGATCAACTTCTGGTTGTTGAAGATCGTTTTTCTGCGCGACGCCTGGGACGAAAAACTCGAACGTTACTCGCAAAACGGTGACTGGCGTTTTCGTTTTTTCCTGTATGCGGCTCGCGGTTCGATCTGGGTTTCGCGGCAGTTGTTATTCGGACTGCTCTGGATGGGAAATGCCATTAGCTGTTTCTTAATGCGGCAGATGGAATTCGATGCGGACCGCTATGAGGCGCGGATGGTCGGACATCGGACTTTCGCGGCCACCTGCAGCCGCCTTTCCGAACTGAGCATCGCCCATCAAATGGCCATGTCTGACTTGCGGCAGTTTCATTCCGAAGGACGATTGGCCGATGATCTACCGACGTTAATTGTCTCGAACGTACCGCATATCAGCCCGAAGTTCCGCAAAGAGTACCTCAAGCTGCAGCTCGCGCGCGAGACGGGACTATTCGATACGCACCCCGCTGACCGCGAGCGAATCGACAACGCACGACAAGAAGATCCAGCCGGCCTCTTTCAATTGCCGGGCGAACAAAAAGATCCGCCCGCGACCGTCCTCTTCACCAAGTTCGAGCGGCTCTGCCGAGCCATGACGTCGGACTACTATGAAGACATCCTCGGCAAACATTTCAAAAAGAAACTGTTACATCCGGCTGGCAAATTGATTGCTCAACGGGACGCGGAAGTCGAAGCGGGCAAGGCGCTCGATCGTTATTTCCAAATCCACATTCCCGTCGATCGCCCCTTAACCCTCTACGACGATACCGATAAACCGCCAGCCAACCCGCGCGAGGCTGCTCACGAATTGAAAGCGGCGCGGGACGAAATGCTGCGCGAGCTGGAAGAATACAAGGACCTGCCCGATCGCTATCAGGAGGCCGAAAACACGCTCTACACGACGGCCGAGGCCCTGAGTGTGATGGAATGCGGTCTGCGCATTAAAGCTCGTGATTTTGATCTGCCAGATAGCAGTCGCAAGACGGCCGAAGCCAAGCACCGGAGGGCCCGGGCAGCGACCCAATTCCTCGCCGCCAAGATGCTGGTGTTTGAGACCGCCGCGTCGCTGCGAGTCTCGACCGCGCTCAGAATCCTGCAAGTCCCGAAAGTCGCGGACGCAATTCCTGACGGGCGTGCGTTGCAGGACGAGGTTCGCATCATGATTCGCGATGCCCGCCTGATCAGCGGCATCATCGGCGGGTTGCCGATTTTGCGCATCCTCTATCGCCGCATTGCCGTCTTGTTTGCTCGACTGGGAAGGCAGCCGAGTCAGAAATTGATTCGGACGATCATCGACCAGCTCGAAGGCATGCACTCCCGCATTTATGAAATTAGTAACGAATTAAAAGACCAAGCCTATCCCTTCGATCATGCCGACGACACGATGTCCTTGCGCGACTTCGTGATCCCCTATCTGCCCGACGAAATGGACGTGGGAGCCCTGGTCAACACGACCCAACTCCTCTTCGAACGACTCTATACGCTGCAAGTTCGACTGTTTGTGAGGCTCACCCAGGCCGCGGAGAAGGTGGAGACAGTCCTGGGATTGCCGCTGTTGCCTGTCCCTAGGGCAAAGTCAGAGAATAAGGACTCGGCGGCGTAAACCGTAGGATAGGCATCCTGCCTGTCCGTTTCTCGAATACAAGCTCAAAGCGCAAATTCTGAAGTTGCGCAATTTGCGACGAATCGGGGTCCCCGATTGATTGAAATCAGAGTGAATTCCGAACCTGGAAGGTTCGCAGCTAATAGCCGGTGGTTGAGGAGCGAAGCGACGACACCACCGGTTACGAGGTCAAAGGGAACGCATCCTGGAGGGATGCCAGAGGGAACAACTTTACGCTGGCTCAATTGGAAATCTTCTGCGATCCCTTCAGGATCGAGGGCGGGACCGGGCGTGGTCCGGTGGTGTCGTCGCTCCGCTCCTCAACCACCGGCTATTAGCTGGCATCCTTCCGGGATGCAATACTGCCTTCAACTGACGCGGTGACGGCAACAACTGCGCAACTTCAAAAAGCGCGAGCGAGTGCATTCCGACCTTCCCACCGACCAAAATGCACTCGCTTGCGCTTCGAGCTTGTATTGGCGGACAGGCAGGATGCCTATCCTACGAAACGATCCGATATCGCCTCCCCCGGTTGCATTGCCGAACCGGCACCCGGATAATGTCCCGGCTCGCAGCACATCTCACTCGGTCACGTTCCGGCGTGTTATTTCGGCGGGCATTAGAGCAAATTTCATCGTCGACTATCACACCACCAGGAGCTCAGACCATGCGGAAAAGTTCGATCTACGTTGCTATTGCACTGGCGTTCGGCTGTGTGCTGCCCGTGTTCGCGGCAGAAAAGGCGGCCCCCGTGCGGATGGGCGCCGGCGCTATGATCTTCGATACGGTCCCCGGTTGGGGCCTCAGTGCTGAAGGTAAATCGGTCATCGGGCCGACCCACGGTGGTGTCTGCGTCGACAAAGCGGGGAACGTCTACACCAGCGCCGATATCGGGCTGTTTGTCTTCTCACCGGATGGCAAGGTTCTCCGTCGCTTCGTCGGAGACGAATACACCCGCATGCACGATATTGAAATCCGCCAGGAAGCTGACGGCGAGTTCATCTACGCCGCCCGCAACGCCGCCGCTGAGGGGATCAAGTTCAACGCCGAAACCGGCGCCATTGTCCTGAAGCTGCCCTTTCCGAAAGAGTCAAAATTGGAGTTGAAGCAATTCAGCCCGACCGCGATCACCGTCGCGGCCAACGGCGACATCTTCCTGTCAGACGGTTATGCCAGCAACCACATTTTCAAGTTCGACAAGACGGGCAAATACCTGATGCACTTCGGCACCAAGGGGAACGAACTCAAGCAATTCAACACGGCTCACGGGATGACTCTCGATACCCGGTACGAACCCAATCGCCTGCTGGTTTGTGATCGCAATCACACCCCCAAAGGCCGCCTGCTGCACTACAGCCTCGAAGGCGAATACATCGACGAAGTCATCACCGGACTGGGCATGCCGACCTCGGCCGCCGTTCAGGGTGATTACGTCGCCGTGCCGGACTTGCTGGGCGGAGTCGTCATTCTCGACAAGGCCAACGCGATCGTGACCATTCTGGGTAAGAATCCCGATCCCGCCAAAGGCGCGAAATACGCGATCCCTCAGGACCAGTGGGTCGAAGGAGCCTTCAGCGGCACGCACGGCTCGAACTGGGACAAAGACGGCAACTTGTACGTCCAGGACTGGAACGTATCGGGACGCATTATGAAGCTGGCGCGAGTTAAGTAGCGGATTCGGTGTGCGGACCAGAATTGTTGGAAAATCAGTAGACGAATGTGGGATCGAAGCGGGAGATTTGGATCAAACGCATCCCACATTTTGTCTGCCAGACTACGCTGTCACACAACTTCAGAAGGAAGCTCGCCGAGATGAAACCTGTTCGCCTCGTGTTGCTCGTGGCCATCGTTCTCACCGGATGTGGTCGACAACAAGCGCCCGCACCGGCACAAACCGCGGCCGATCCCTACGCCGATTTCATGGCCAAGCTACCGAAAAAAGCAGAGTCTCTAGTTCTTGCCCGCAAAGCGTTGAAGACAAAACTGACTCGTCAAGATTCAGCCAAAGAGCCAGTGCCAGAGCCGCCCGCTGATCTGTTCCAGCTGACCCACTATGAATCCGCTCCCGGTAAGATGGCCGCCTACCTGACACCAGATCCCAAGGACGGAAAAAAGCACCCGGCGATCATTTGGATGACGGGCGGAGACTGCAATACGATTGGCGACGTCTGGACCGAGGCGCCCCCTGAAGACGATCAGACGGCCAGTGCATTCCGCAAAGCTGGAATCGTCATGATGTTCCCTTCATTGCGGGGCGGGAATGATAATCCGGGAGTAAAGGAGTGTCTGCTTGGCGAAGTGGATGACATCCTCGCAGCCGCCGATTTTCTTGCGAAACAGGAATATGTCGATCCCAGTCGCATCTACCTGGGGGGGCATAGTACGGGTGGGACGTTAGTGCTGCTGGTCGCGGAGTGTTCCGATCGGTTTCGAGCGGTCTTCTCGTTCGGCCCCGTCACCGAGATCCAGAAGTATGGAGCGGACTTCATGCCGTTCGATCGGTCTGACCATTTCGAACGTGAAGCCCGATCTCCCAGTAATTGGCTATTTATGATCAAGAACCCCACGTTTGTGTTCGAGGGTACGGAGGAAGGCAATGTCGATGAGCTGCATGACATGGCCAGCACAGATAACACATCGGTCCACTGCCTTGAAATCAAGGGGGGGACGCACTTCAGTGTTCTCGCGCCGACGACGACCTTGATCGCCAGTAAGATCCTGCTTGACGACGGCCCCAAATGCAACTTGAGTTTCACCGAGGACGAGCTAAAACAACCGTTCGCGAAGTGAGTGGGAGGCAGGACCCGACGACGTAGCAGAACTCGCCAAGAGTTCTGGCCGCATAGGTGGCAGCCCCCCCGAAGTCTTGGCGACTTCGGCGACATTGTCTTTCCGAAATTGCCCAAACATCAATTTCCGGCGCCCGAACGATCCGCTATCATTTCGCCAAAGGCAGCTCATACCCACAACGTCTGAAGGATTGGTTTTATGGCGAGGATGCCACATCTGCCCTGCATGCTTCTGTTGCTTGTGATGTCGGTCGGCACTGTCAGTTGCTCGAAACCTCCCCTGGGAGCAGTGGCGACCGATGGCAAGGTCGAGGTCCGTTACATCACCGGTCGGATCGGCAAAGTCCTGTTTGCGTCCGGAAAAAGTCAGCAGCGATCGGAAAAGGATTTGTTGCAGATTCAAATCTGGATTGAGAATCTGTCCGATTCCAAGAAACTGGAATATAAGGGGTGGGGCGATGACAATCTGTCATCGGCGAAAAAAGCGCGCTTGAAAGATGACCTGGGAAACACGTACAAGCAAGTCACGTTTGGCCTCATGCACAGACCGGTCGGACAAAAGGCGAAGGAGTCACTTTATCCCGGCAGTGCGATCCAGGATATCCTGGTGTTTGAGCTGCCTGTTGAGAAAGCCCAGATGGTGCATCTGATTCTGCCGAAAGGAAACTATACCGACACGATCGAAGACCCCCCAACGCTGGATTTGGTGATCCCCGTTGCGAGCTTCAATGGCGGGGGGCTTTAGACACACGATAGGAACCAGCATTGATGCAAGCCCTCTTCGAATCCTTCAGCAGTTTACTCTTCCTGGTGATGCTGACGGTCGGGGCTCGAATGGCGGGCAAGCGATCCTCGACGCTGGTCTTGCAGAAATTCTATGTTTCGCAGAAGCCGCCGCTGGACCATGCTCCCAACGTGGAGATTGTCGGCCGGATGCAAGGGATGGTGGCGTTTGTCCTATCCCTGCTGGGCTTCAGTCCCATTACCCGGCTGACGATTGCTCGGGGCGAAGTTCGCTATGAGTCCTCCAGCCTGTTCGGGCAGCGATCGCAATTCGTTCCGTTGAGATGCCTCACGGGGATTTCGGCGGGTGTTTATAAGCCGGTCTCAGCCCTCTTCATTGCAGCGATGATGCTCAGCAGCAGCGTCCCTCTGAGCTACAGCCTGGGGAGCTTCATCCCACTCGCGGTCGGATTGCTGCAGTTTATCGGACTGACCATCTTCTATGTGTTGACGAAGAAATTCTTCATCGACCTCCATGCGCCCGGTGCCCCCACAATTTCGTTGTTATTAAAACCCAACGTCCTGGAGGGAGTCCCCATCGATGTGGCTGAGGCCCTCGCCGTCGTGGCCGTCATTCGAGACCTGACTTTGCAATCCACTGCATCCAGCCAGGCGAGTAGCGTATTCCAGCCTGCACCGTTGATATCTGCTCCCGACAGCGGGACTGATTCTGTTGCGAGCAGCGAAGGCTCGTCTTACGAGGAAGAAGTCGACGAGTCTGATGAGGACGCTGGCGAGGTAGAGGCGAGAGACCTTGTCGCCCGAGCCCGACAGTACGTGCAAGCGGGTCAACGCGAGCAAGCGGTCTCGGTCCTGCAGGCCGTCGTACGTCGCTTCCCCAACACAACCTCAGCCGAGCAGGCCCGGCGGAGCCTTGAGAA
Source organism: Planctomycetaceae bacterium (assembly GCA_028291605.1). Classification (GTDB taxonomy): domain Bacteria; phylum Planctomycetota; class Planctomycetia; order Planctomycetales; family Planctomycetaceae; genus JAKFVC01. The sequence continues at coordinate 16,328 of JAQGHS010000941.1, forward strand.
GATCGGTATTCACGGCTGAGGTCGCCCACGGGAGCCTGTACACTAAACAAGTTCCCGAATCGGCTCGCGCGTCTCCGACACATACTGCGGCCGGCCATTCAGATCGGCAATCGTTGTCTGAGCCGTATCAAAACCCAGGTTGTGATACAATGTCGCAAACACATCCTGATAATCAACCGGCCGCGACACAGGTTCCTCGGCGAGGCGATTGGTCTCACCAATCACTTGGCCGGTCGTCATGCCACCACCCGCCAGCATTGCAAACGTGACGCGAGGCCAGTGATCCCGACCCGCTCTCTCGTTGATCTTCGGGGTCCGACCGAACTCACCCCACACGACGACTGACACATCCTTATCGAGACCTCGATCATGCAGATCCCCGACGAGGGCCGCCAGACCTTGATCGAGTAACGGAATCACTCGGCGACCGAACTTAAAGTTCGACCCGTGCCAGTCGAAATCCGCGAATGCCACCGTCACACACCGCGCCCCCGCTTCCACCAGCCGCCGAGCCGTCAGAAACTTCGACATCTGCGCCTGATACCCGGCCGCCGAATACGGCAGACATTGGGTATCATCGTTCCCATAACGCTCGCGAGTCCGCGGATCTTCACGCGACAAATCCAACGCCTCGACAAGCCGGCTGGAACTGAGAATCCCCAAGGCTCGCTGAGTGAAATCATCACCATTCGCTCCTTGCGCTGCAGTCTGATCCGCCTGTCTCCGGAATCGATCGAGACTCGTCAATAACGATCCGCGATCACTCAGCCGATCGACGTTGACCCCGCGGAGCACCATGTCCTCCATCGCATCGCCCGACGGTTTGAACGGCGCATGAGCCATCCCCAGGAAGCCCGGCCCCGGCAGGTTGTAAGGCTGATGCTGCATCGACAGCGATAAGTCAATCGCCGGCGGCACCGCAGGATCCACAGGCCCCCGCAACTTCGACAGCACCGAACCAATTTCC
>JAQGHS010000995.1 GCA_028291605.1 Planctomycetaceae bacterium
TACAACGACACACAAATTACCTGGGAAATACAAAGTCGAACGACGCTCGGAGTGCCCCTCACCCCCAACCCCTCTCCCCGGGGTACCAGGGCGAGGGGAGCAGCTGTCGCTTCGCTCCTTTATCGCACAGTTCGATGTCTAAACGACGGCTTCCTGTAGTCCAGAATTCTCCAGTCAGCGCTCGGTTTCGAAAAACTCAGTTCGGATGGTTGCATGTCTAAGCCGCTGACAATCCAGTACATCAACGACATCGACTCGCAACAGGCGATCAAGGAATTTGACCGCAGCGTCATCCGTATCGGCAAGGCGGTCACGAATGACATTGTTCTGCCCAATCACTTCATTTCTGATGAAGCTCTCGTCCTGCGGCGACGCGGTACGGGTTGGGAACTCTCGGTGCTGGGGTTCAATAGTGTTCGCGTCGGGGAAAAAGGGGAGCTGGAAATCCACGGCGGCGGCACCTGCTTGCTCGAACGTTCCTCACTGATCAAGCTCTTTCCGTATAACATCCGGCTGAACTGGGATGTGGGTGAGGGAGATGCGGAGGATGTCGAGGAGCAACGCCTGGATGGCGAAATGTCGCAGTTGTTGCTCAAGGTGCATATCGAGTTGCTCAGCCGCATGGATCTGCGCGTCGATACCGAGAGGGCCGGCAACACCGAAGACTACCTGTTCAATCTGGAAAAGAACATTGACGAAATCGTGCGGCTGCAGGGAGTGCTTAAGCCGAAAGTTAAGCGGCTGAAGGATCTGCTGAATCATGTGTCCGGACGTTCGGTGCGCGGTGAATTGATTTCGCAACTGCTGGAGGCGTCGGCGTCCAATCAGCCCAGCATCTGGTCCACCGGCGGGCACTGGAGCCGCATGGTGACGGCGTCCCCGAATCTGGAAGATGAACTGAAGGGGATTCTGGCGAAGATCACTCGCGAGTTGAAACTCGACGGCTACACCGACCTGAGCGAACGCATGGCGGTGGTCGAGCAGCATTTCCGACCTTGCTGGAAAGAAATCCTGAAGGGACTGCTCGACGATTCCCGCGAATACCTGACGCTGCGTCACGTCAAGAAGGTCATCAAGGACGTCGTCTTCGGGTATGGCCCGCTCGAGGATTTGTTGCGCCTGCCGACCATTTCCGAAATCATGGTGGTCAGCCGCGATCACATCTATGTCGAGCGCAACGGCGTGCTGGAAAACTCCGGGCGCCAGTTCCTGTCAGATGAGGTCACGCTGTCGATCATCGAACGCATCGTGGCCAAGGTCGGACGGCGTATCGATAAGGCCCAGCCGCTGGTCGATGCCCGGTTGACCGATGGCAGCCGTGTGAATGCCGTGATTCCTCCGCTGGCCGTCAGCGGGCCGGCACTGACCATCCGCAAGTTTCCGCATCGCGCCCTGCTGGTCGACGATCTCGTCAACAAGGGGGCTCTGACCCGCACCGTGGCCGAGTTCCTGCGGGCCGCGGTCGTGACGCGCAAAAACATCCTAATCTCAGGCGGTACTGGCACCGGCAAGACCACATTGCTGAATTGCCTGAGCGACTTCATCCCCGACAAGGAACGCATCGTCACGATCGAAGATACGGCCGAGTTGCAGATCAAGAAGGAGCACGTCGTCCGTATGGAGACGAAGCTCGCGAACATCGAAGGTGCGGGAGCCTATACGATTCGGGATCTGGTCAAGAATTCGCTCCGCATGCGTCCCGATCGGATCATCGTCGGTGAATGCCGCGGTGGTGAAGCACTCGACATGCTGCAAGCCATGAACACGGGCCATGACGGTTCGATGACAACCATTCACGCCAACTCGGCGAAAGACGTCATTCTCCGCCTGGACGTGCTCGTACAAATGGCGAGCGACCTGCCGATCGATTCGATTCACCGGCAGATTGCCTCGGCCCTCAACCTGGTGATTCAACTGGTCCGATTGCGGAACGGCCGCCGCATGATTTCGCAGGTCGCGGAGGTCGCTGGAATTGATCTCGAGACCCACGAATTGCATGTCAAGGATTTGTTTTTGCTGCAGGATACGCCAACCGGCCCGGTGCTGATGCCGACCGGCCGGTTGCCGACGTTTATGGAAGAATTGATCGAATCGGGAATGATCGCGCTGGACTCATTCTATTTGTGAAACTGAAAGGTACATGAGCGGTGAAATAACGAATCAGACGACACATTGGGCACTTGTATTCCTTTGTGACCTTCGTGGCCTTCTGTTGAAAAATTCGGATTGGAACAGAAGGCCACAAAGGTCACGAAGACATACGGGTTTCAATTCGACTGATGATTTTTGCCCGCCATAACGAATTTCTGGTATCGAACGCATGGCTAGTTTACCCGTAGAAATCTGGATCCTGATCAGCAGCCTGGCGGTGTTTGGCGGCGCCGCGTTCGGGCTGATCGAGCTCGCGCATTTGTGGGATCGCATTTCGGCCCGGATGATGTCTGACCTGACTCCCAAGCTGGAAGATTTGCGGCTCGACACGCGCCTCTTGCCCTATTACATGCGGGTGTGGGGCACCTCGCTGATCGTCACGGCCGTCTTGTTTATTTTTGTGTTTCAGATGATTCCCGTGGCGATTGCCGCGGTCTACATGGTGTATGTGGCCCCTCGATTTATCATCGAGTACCTGATCGCCCGGCGACGGCGACTGCTACGCGATCAAATGGTGGGTGTCAGTATCGGTCTGGCAAATGCGGTGAAGGCCGGCTTGTCATTGCCCAAGGGCCTCGAAGCGATTTCTGCCGAAGTCCCGGAGCCTCTACTGACCGAACTGCAGCGCATCACCTTTGAGTGGAATCGCGGTCGGCCTTTGGCAGAAGCCTTGCTGCAAGTCAAGGAGCGATTGAAGCTGGACAGCTTCACCTTGTTCGCGGTGGCCATTACCGCGTGCTTGGAACGCGGCGGAAAAATCACCGAGGCCTTGGAGCGAATCAGCTTCAGCCTGACAGAGAATCAACGCCTGGAGCGCAAACTGGACGCCGAAACCGCCAGCGGTCGCAAAGTGGTCATTATCCTCGGAGCATTTCCGTTCGTCTTCTTGGGCGGCTTCATGGCCATGGATCCCGTCCACACCAGCCTGGTATTCACCTCGGTACTCGGGCAGATCGTGTTGTTTGTCGTCCTGGCCATTGTGTACTTCAGCGTGCGCTGGTGCGTGAAGATTTTGAGTATTCCGTTTTAGCGAGGTCCCATATTGTTCCCGTGACCTTACACGAAAATCCTGCTCCCCCTCGCCCTGGTACTCCGGGGAGAGGGGCTGGGGGTGAGGGGCACGATAAACCACAGACTCACTTATTTATTTTTCCGCGGATATCCGTGCGAGATTGATTTGATATACCTGACTTCGCAACGACACTCGCAATGCCCCTCACCCCGGATTACCAGGGCGAGGGGAGCGACTGTCGCTACGCTCCTGTAATTTTTCTATAAGACATTTGCGCCGCATTTCATGCACCCAACGTCCATGTAGATCGCAATAACTCAAAGAGACCCCAACCAGATTTCAACAGCGTTCAAGTGTCACAAACAATGACTGAAAAACAAAAACTCATCTGGATGATCGGCGCGTCCATTCCCTGGGGCGTGGTAGCGTTCTGGTTAAGCCACAATCTGGTGTCGATCATCTTTCGCCCTCGGCGTGATACGGCCGACAGTTGGGAATTCGAGACGGCACGGCGAATTAAGTTGCGTAAGGCGAATTCGATTTATCGCTGGTTTGAGCCACTGGTAGATGAGCTGGTCGGCTGGAGCTCGGGAAAATCACTGAAACAAAACGAACGGCTGGAGCGGCAACTCCGAGGATCCAAAGAGGCTGCGCCCTGGAAGCCCCAGGAATATATCGCGGTCAAACAGATCGAAAGTCTGGGGGCCGCGCTGTTTGGTGGCGTATTTGGATTGCTGTATGACGGCTGGCAACTGGGGGCGGTGACGGCCATCCTGGCGGGCTGGGGCTACCAGATGCTCATGACCCGGGGGGTCGCCGACCAGTCTCGGCAGCGGGCTGAAGTCTTCAAGCGACGGTTGCCGTTCGCCATCGATTTGATGGCCTTCATGATGGAAGCCGGGGCGAGTTTTCAAGACAGTATTCAAACGGTCGTCAATGAAAGCGGCGATCATCCACTGGCCCAGGAAATCAGCGAAGTCATCCGCCAAATCAGACTCGGAACCAGTCGCCAGAAGGCCTTGCTGAACATGCAGGACCGGTTGGCAGACAACGACATTACCGAGCTTGTTTTTGCTCTCAATACGGGCGAGGAATTAGGGACTCCACTGAGTCAGATCCTCAGAAACCAGGCCAACCAGATGCGTACGAAACGTTCGCAATGGGCAGAACGTGCGGCGGCTGAAGCCCAGGTCACGATCGTCTTCCCCGGCATGTTGATCATGATCGCCTGCCTGCTGATTGTCATTGCTCCCTTTATCCTCAGTGCGCTGGTGTAGCAGAACTCGCCAAGAGTTCTGGCCGTCTGGGTGATACGCCCCGAAGTCTTGGCGACTTCGGCTACAACGAATTTGACTTACGACACAGGAAAACGGCCAACATGTCAGCGAAACTCGTGATTACCGAGGGCGATCCGGTCGGAAAAGAAATTCCGATTCAGTTTTCCGTATTGCGCATTGGCAGCGGAGCCAGTTGCGAAGTTCAAGTCCGGGGCATCGCGGACGTCGCCGCGACCCTGCGCTATGACCAGGGTCGTTATCAACTGCTGAATCGCGGCACCACTCCGATCCATCTGGATGGCGATGCCATTGACCCCCAGAAATCGAAACTCTGGCTCCATCAGGGGCAGTTGAGACTGTCTGACCACTGCGTAT
>JAQGHS010001049.1 GCA_028291605.1 Planctomycetaceae bacterium
CTGGGGGAAATCGCCAGCCTAAAGCCAGTCTCGTCAGCCAAGGCCGAAGTCGTTGCCAAACCGGGAACAGGCGCTAGCCCGCAGCAACCCAGTGAATGGGTCGATCTCCTGGAATGGGCAGACGGGATCGATTGGGCACCACGCGGCATTAATTGGAATGTCAATATCGAAGGCCCCGCATCTAAAGAGGGAGTGACTCTGAAAATGCGGCGTGCCGGCCGCTTTCCGCTCCCCGCAATCATTGATGGCGACTATGAGATGGAGATCGACTTTACGCGCATGGAGGGCCAGGAGAGTGTTTCGATCTTCTTTCCGGTTGGCACTCACAACATGCATTTTGAATGCGGTGCTGCCCGCAATACGCTCAGTTGTGTTCATTGGATTGACGGAATTGATGGAGTGAGCCTACCTGGCAATGGAACTGCCCGCCGCTCGGCGCCGCTCGCCAATGGCATTCGGCACCGGTTCGTCGTCCGTGTGAAACGGGCAGCAGATCAAGCAGAATTCCACATCGATCTGGACAACGAAAAGGACCACGTCCAGTGGAAGGGGCGCTACTCCAGCTTGACCAATATGGACGAGGGCGACTGGAGATTAACCTTGGTCCAACATCCGTGGCTCGGGGGCTGGGACGACGTCATTCAGTATCACAAGGTTCGCGTCCGGATGTTATCTGGAACGATCAAACGAGATGTGATTACAGACACGGACCGTGACGCCGATTTGAAAGCGGGATTCGTGCGGCTGGTGGGGCAGCCGGCGATTTCGCCCAGGGTCACTTATGCCGACTTTCTGATCAATCAAGTCTGCTGGCAAGTGGGAGGGGGCGAAGCCGAACGGCTCTGGCCCTTAGTCACGCGCACCCCGGCTGCCTGTCGCGAATACTACGGGGCCCATGCTCCCTCCCGCTTCAAATGTCCGATCCCTCCCGCGGCCAGGAGTTTTTCCGCAATCGGCTACAACCATGCCAGCCGAACCACGATTTACAAAGTGTTGATCGACGGTAACAAGGTCTATGATTCTGGAGTCGCCGGCATCGACGTGATCAAAGTCGATATCCCACCGAACGCCTCGCTGCTGGAGCTGGTGATCGATGAAGCGGGCGGGGACAATTTTGACCATAACTACTGGTGCTATCCGCGATTTCACACCGTTCACGTGGATAAAATTACCGATGCCATGCTCAACGGCAAACCGAGTCCGTTGAAATTCGTGATCGCTGCTCAAGAAGTGGGAAAGGGAGGCGAGTTTACCCAGCACCAGGCAATGGGAGGAGTCGCGCTCGCAGCCCCTCTCGACTTCCGCGATGCCGTCCCGTGTGACGAGTTTCTATTCGCCGTCGCGAATTCCAGTGTCACCTATATCGTGCCATCCGGAATGACTCGCTTTTCGGCAATCGGCTACAACACCCGCAGCAATCATGTGCAATTCGAGGTCTGGGCCGATGCTCGGAAATTGTATGAGAGCCCGCGGGCAGGAATTGCCCCCATCCAGGTCAAGTTGCCAGCCGGGACAAAAACCATCGAATTGAAAGCGAACGATATGGGAGACGGCAGGTATGATTACAGCATGTGGTGTTACCCGCGGCTGTATAAGAAATAGCCAGCGCAGTCATCACGACTTCGGCCGCCAGGCCTCTTCGAGTTCGCGGGTCTCGGTGCGTTGCTGCTGGGTTTGAGTTTCCTGCACGAGTCGCTCGCGAAGTTTTTCCACCACTTGCCGTCGCTGATCGGCCGCGACCAGCGCAGCCCGCTGCTGTTGAGTGACCAGCGCGGCTGCTTCGAATTCTGCCTGGCATGTCGATCGTTGATCGGTCAAGAACTGCAAGTGGCGCTGCCGGAGCCGTAACGCGTCGATATTCAGTTGGCCTTGCCGAGTTAACGTCGACAGCTCACCACGTTGTTGCTCACGCTGTCGATCCAAATCCTGCAAGCGGTCCGCCAAGGCTCGCTCATGCAAGATGGCCGCCGCCAACTGCGACTGGCAACGATCCACCTCATACTGCCGCAATCGCAGAAGCGTATTGAGTTGTGCCGTCATGATTCGAACACCCATCCATGGGAGGTCTACAAGCCCGAACCCCTCAAGCGGCTCGTCGATTGGGTTCTCCGACCGTAGAATCATCGGTCGTCAACAACACGGGCCGCGGCGCTAGTCGAGGTTCTCTTACCATTTTCAATATTGGAGCATTTACGCCTCGGAAACCGCACACGGCCAGCAACGCGGCGCCAGTTCGAATGGCCCCCGGTTCGCGAACCCAGCGAGCCAGCTCCACCGCGACCAGACGCATGAGAAAACTGAAGCCGAACAAGACGTGAAAATTGTTGATCAGGACCGATCCCCAAGGACTGTCGACGGACCATTTCCAGTCTTCCATGACGGTCAACGCCGAACCCGCGCTGATCGCCGTAATGCAACCCACCATCCCGGCCAGGGCCGTTCCGGCGGCGATGAAGACTGTCCGATGTTCGGCAGGCGAATTCAGCAGCATGAACCCCTTGTTCGCATTTTCGATCCCCGCATTCAGCATCGCATCGACCATCAGCACGGGAATCAGCAACCAGAAGGCGACGCTGGGATCAGGCGGCACCATCAACAATGCCAGCATGTTGACCGACTTAAAGGCCGTACACAGCACCAGCAGAGGACGATTCCCATAGGTGTCGGCAAATGCCCCCACTGAGTGCGAAACGAGCGCCCCACCGATCCACGACAGACTCCACAGCATCAAGACCTGGAACAACTCCATACCCACGTACGTCAGCAGATACAGGCTGATGAAGGGCGCCCCGAGCATCGCGGCGAAGTGCCAGAAGCAACTGTAGTAAATGAACGTGCGAAAGTTGCGATCCTGAAAGGGGGCCGCCCAGACATCTCGCATGCGGGTTGACGGCGGTGCCGTGATCGCGGGTTCGTAGACCTTGATGAAACACAGGATATCCGCCACACCCGCCACTGAGGCAAAGCACAGCAACCCGGTGAACGCCACGCGGATCGGCAGACCACATTTCAGCAAGACCACGGCACACAGCGCCAACGTCCCGGCCGCAGTCCACTGCATCCACAACTGACGAGCACCCCAGAAGCGGTTCAATCCCTTTTGCGGGAGGTAATCACCCATCCACGAGAGCCACAGCGGCGAACCAAAATGGAGCAATCCGTAATTGGACGCGGCCGCCAGCAGGAAGGCCCACAACCAGACGATCTCGGGAATCCCGGGGAACAACCAGGGACCAAACGCGACTGGCAAATAGATGGTCCGTTGAATGATCGAGACGGTCATCCAGACGCGGCGACGGTAGGTGAGATGCGTCGCCACCCAGGCCGTCAGGAATTGCGTAAACAGCATCCCGGTGGGCAGGGCCGCCAGGATTCCAATATGCACGCCCGTGGCACCCAACGTCCGAGCGTACTCGATCGTTGCCGGTGACATGGTGAACTGAGTGTAAATCGTCGCCAGACAGCCAGCGAAAATGATCGCGCGTTGCGCGACAGGCAATGGCCACACAGGAAGAGCCCACAAGGAAGGAATTGTCCCGGCGTTTCCACCGGCAGAGGATGATCCCAGTCTACAACAAGGGAGCGATCCTCGCGAGAGGGGTTTTCAACAAGAATTGGCGTTTAATCCCACTCGTCCCATCCGTCCCGAAAGTCCCATTTGTCCCATGAATTCTGTCAAGAAAGCGATGGGACTTATGGGACGGATGGGACCAATGGGGCTTACGAGATCTGCCTTGTTGCGCCCTATCCTATTTGTGGGTAATTGGTTGCACACAGCCCGCCGTTGTGTGAAAGCCCACCCGCCGCCAACCGTGGGTTGTTTTGCAATTGAATAACGAATAGATTTCAATTGCGTCAGTCGGGGGAACGTCCGTGGGGCAGTTCCGCCCGATACGTCGCGCGTCTGGCCCGTTGGGCCGCTTTACGGAGAGGTGCGGCTCGTCATTTCTGGCGAGTCCCCTGGGAGCTGGGATGTCACCCACACTGTGGCTGGTTTTGAATTGTAGTATTGGCATCCTGGCCGCTCTGGCAGGGGGCTGGCTGCCGATGTTTGTCCGGTTTACGCATCGCCGCTCGCAACTGATCCTGAGCTTTGTTTCGGGGCTGATGCTGGGCGTGGCGATGTTCGTGCTGCTACCGCACGCCTTGGAAGCTGACGGCTCCATCGACCAGGCGATGCTGGCCATGATGGCCGGACTGCTGGTCATGTTTGGGATGCTGCGGGCCTTTCATTTCCACCAGCACGGTCCCGTCGCCACAGTCCCGCAAACGACGCTCGACCTGGCTACCCAGGATGGCCTGCCGGTTCTCAACTCCCACGATCATGATCACAGTCACGACCACGGTCACGACCATAGCCATGATCACAGCCACGATCATGGTCCAGCCTGCAGTCAGGGCGTGCATCCTCACGATCACGACCATAAGCTCAGTTGGCTGGGAGTCGGTTTTGGTCTGGGTGTCCATACTTTCCTGGACGGCGTGATGCTGGCGGCCAGCGTGCAGGCGGATGCCTTAATGCATTCCAGCGGCTGGCTCGGGCTGGGGGCGTTCCTGGCGATTGTGCTGCACAAACCACTCGATTCGATGGCCATCAGCAGCCTGATGGCGGTGGGTGGCTGGACCCTGGGGATGCGGCAACTCGTCAACCTGGCGTTCTCGATGACCTTGCCGTTGGGCGCCTTGGTCTTCACACTTACGCTGGGTCAGTTCGAATCCCACCAGGGAACAGTCGTGGCCATCGCTCTGGCATTCTCAGCCGGCGCCTTACTCTGTATTGCACTCGCCGACTTGCTGCCCGAAATCCAATTCCACGACCATGACCGGGTGGCCTTAACCGCACTGCTGCTGGCGGGCGTGACGACGGCCTATATCGCGGCGCAAATCGAACACGCCGGGCACGATCACGGCGGGCCGCATGCGGGTCATATTCACGGTGCCGGGGAGCAGCACGATCCGCATGCCGGGCACATTCACAAACATTGACCAATCCGCCGTAGCCCGACTCTCTGAGTCGGGTCGGTCGTAATAAAGAAAACCCGACTCAGAGAGTCGGGCTACAGGCCCGAGAGGCAACAGTCATGCGGATTGGAATCTACGGCGGTACGTTCGATCCGGTCCACCTGGGGCACCTGATTCTGGCGGAAACCTGCCGCGAACAATGCCAGCTCGATCGCGTGATCTTCATCCCCGCGGGCGTGCCGCCGCACAAGCAGGGACGCGAATTGACCGCCGGACCACTCCGCGCCGAGATGCTCGAATTCGCCATCGCCGGGCATGCTGAATTCTCCGTCGATCGCTCCGAAATCAAGCGCAGCGGTCCGAGCTACACCGTCGAAACCCTGCGCGAACTGCGCCAGGAGCATCCCGGCGACGAGCTCTTTTTCCTGATGGGCGCCGATTCCCTGGCGGAATTCTCGCTCTGGAAAGAACCGCGTGAACTTGCCGAATTAGCCAGCCTGATCGTGGTGAATCGCGGCACACAGCCACCACCAGACCTGGAGCCATTCGTGCCGTTATTGGGAGCAGACTCCGTCGCCCGCATTCAACGGATCACGATGCCCGGAATTGATATCTCAGCCAGCGATATCCGCCGCCGAGCCCATGCGGGACACAGCTTGAGATATCTGGTGCCGAGAGCCGTCGAACGGTTTATTATCGAACACAGGGTCTACGGGTAAGACGCGAAAATCGCCATTGCGGTCGATGGGAGGGCGAGGCTCCTGCCGAGCCGCGAAGTCTAGCGGCAACCGAAAGACCAAGCGGCTCGGCAGGAGCCTCGCCCTCCCATGTGCGGTCCATTCGCTACGACCGAAACACAAAATAAACCGCCCCGCACATGCACAATCCCGCCCACAGGAAATTCAAACTCAGTGGCCGGTTCATGTAGACCAGCGAAAACGGCACAAAAACCCCCAGCGTGATGACCTCCTGAATGATCTTCAATTGGCCAAGCTGAATCTGATGTGACGCACCATAACGGTTGGCCGGCACCTGCAGCGCATATTCGAAGAACGCAATCCCCCAACTGACCAGCACCGCGACGTACCACGGCTGGCCGGCGAGATCCTTCAGATGCCCATACCAGGCATAAGTCATGAACAGGTTGGACGCAATCAGCAGCGAAACAACAACGGCAATCGCGGTCATGGTGCAGGGGTTTCCACAGAGT
>JAQGHS010000010.1 GCA_028291605.1 Planctomycetaceae bacterium
TACCAGGTAGGTCTGACCGGAATTCGCTCCGTTCGGATTAGCGAACGGAGCCCCAATCAGCAGGTCCGCGAACCCGTCGCCGTTCACGTCCCCCACGCCACTGATCGAACTCCCAGATTCGTCAATCGCCGACACGCCATTGAAGACAAACCCCGTCGTTCCATCCAGCGCCGAGAGATTGATCCGCCCGTCCGTCGCATTCCCACCTGCCGCATCCAGCGTCGCCAAGTTCGCCTGACCGCCAAACACGACATAGGTCTGACCGGCATTCCCCCCGGTGGGATCAGCCCTGAAGGCCCCGATCAGCAGATCGTTGAAGCCATCGCCATTCACATCCCCGGCCGAACCCAACGAACCTCCGGCATAGTCTCGCAAAGCGATTCCATTGAAGACAAATCCAGTCGTTCCGTTCAACGCCGAGAGATTGATCCGACCGTCTGCCGCCGCCCCGCCCGCCGAGTCCAGCGCTGCCAGGTTGGCCGGCCCTCCAAATACCAGGTAGGCTTGTCCCGATCTCGTCCCATTAGGAGTGGCGAAATCCGCGCCGATCAGCAGGTCGGCAAAGCCGTCACCATTGACGTCTCCCGCACCGCTCACTGTAGTTCCGGAGTAGTCATTCGCAACCAGCCCGTTCAACACGAAGCCGTTCGTCCCATTGAGCATAGAGAGATTCAGGTTAGCCTGCGTACCTTCGATCGTACCGAATACGAGGTAGCTCGCCCCCGCATTCGACCCGGTGGCGGGATCCGCATACGGCGCGCCAATTAACAGGTCGTCCAACCCGTCACCATTCACGTCACCCACATTGGCCACCGACCTACTCGTTCGGTCACCTGCCGCACCACCATTCAGGGTGAATCCCGCTGTGGCATTACCAATTTGTCCGAGCTCGACCGCGCCAGCGATCCGCACGGTCGCGGCCCCTTGAGTATAGATCGAGTATTCTCGACCGCCGATCCCCTGCAGTCCCGTGAATGTCCAGCCGGTACCGATATTCACCGTGTCATCGCCATTACGCAACACGGTGAGCGTGTTGGAGTTCGTCGTCGTGTTCGAGGGTTGCGTAATGTTGAGCACTTCGCGCAGATTCAACGTCAGCGTATTGGATCCGCTGCCGGAAATGTCGATGGTCTCAATGTTCGTGAGCTTGCTATCGGCCAGCGCGGTCAGATCCAGGACGAGACCACTACTGTCGAAACGAAGTGTGTCGCTGCCATTCCCCCCGTCAATCCGCGCGAACGTGGTGCTCGACACCGCCAGCACATCGTCGCCGGCACCGCCATAGAGGATGTCGGCCCCGCCGTTGCCGACCAGGATGTCGCTCCCGCGGCCGCCCACCAGCACGTCCACAGCCGCGCTGCCGGTCAGAGTGTCAGCATTCGCCGTGCCGACTTGGGTCGCGCTGTTAGTAAAATTCCCCCCGAATACCACATAACTCTGACCTGAAAATGTCCCGTTCGGATTCGCATACGAGGTGCCGATCAGCACGTCTGCGAATCCGTCACCATTCACATCACCGGCACCGCTCGCGGATCGCCCCATCCGGTTGTTGGCAGTGATGCCGTTGAGAGCGAAGCCGGTTTTGCCATTCAGTGCGGCCAGGCTGAATCGCCCGTCGGCCGCCCCACCCTCTGCCGTGTCGAGCGCGGCCAGATTAGCAGCTCCCCCGAATATCACGTAAGCTTGACCGGAATCCGAACCATTTGGATCCGCGCCCTGGGCATAGAGCAGGAGGTCAGCAAAGCCATCACCATTAATGTCTCCGATTTCGCTTAACCCTCGCCCGGAATCGTCGGAATGGGCGGCTCCATTGAGGACGTAACCCGTCGTGCCATTCAAAACGGAAAGGTTAATTTGGCCGTCTGCTGCCCCACCTCCGGCCGTATCCAGTGTCGCCAAGTTGGTCTGTCCGCCGAAGATCAGGTAGCTTTGTCCTGAATCGGGGCCATTGCCGTTCGCCACCGGACCGCCCACCAGGATATCGGCGAAGCCGTCCCCATTGACGTCCCCCGTGCCGCTCAGTGTGGTGCCAGAGCTGTAGAGTCCGTTGAGAGCGAAGCCAGTCGTGCCATTTAACGCGGAGAGTTCGATGCGACCATCCGCGGCGGCCCCCCCAGCCGTGTCCAGCGCCGCCAAATTCGTGGGCCCCCCGAAGACGACATAGCTCTGACCGGAATTTGTGCTAAGCGGACTGGCGTCTGGAGCTCCGATGAGGATGTCCGCGAAACCATCGCCATTAATGTCCCCGCCTCCACTCACTGCAAAGCCGGATTCGTCATTGGTCGCGAGGCCATTGAAAGCAAATCCAGTCGTACCGTTTAAAGCCCCGAGATTGATTCGACCATCTGCCGCCGTTCCACCGGCCGTGTCCAGTGCAGCCAAATTGGCCAGCCCGCCGAAGACGACGTAACTCTGACCAGAAAATGCTCCATTCGGCGCCGCGCCAATCGCCCCAATCAGCAGGTCGGCGTAACCATCTCCGTTCACGTCCCCGGCCGCACTGACCGAGCTGCCGACTTCGTGGCTCGCCGCCTGCCCATTGAACGCGAACCCCGTCGTCCCGTTCACGGCACCCAGGTTGATTCTGCCGTCCGCCGCCGTGCCACCCGCCGTATCCAGCGCCGCCAGATTGGCCGCCCCGCCGAAAATCACGTAGCTCTGTCCCGATAGTGATCCATTCGGGTGAGCATACGGCGCGCCGATCAGCAGATCAGCAAAGCCGTCACCGTTGACGTCTCCGGCACCGCTCACCAATTTGCCCGCCCCGTCTCCCGCGGCGGTGCCCGTCAGCATATAACCGGTCGTACCATTTAAGGTCGAGAGCTCCAGATTGGCCTGCGTCCCTTCGATCGTTCCGAAGACCAGGTAACTCACTCCAGCATTCGTACCGGTGCTGGGATCGGCATTGAACGCGCCGATCAGAATGTCGTCCAGTCCGTCACCGTTGACGTCGCCGACATTAGCCACAGCCCGGCCCGAGCGATCGTCAGTCGCCGCGCCGTTGAGCAAGAATCCGGTACTGCCGTTGCTGGTCTGGCTGAGCTCTGCCTCGCCGCTGATCCGCAACGTCGCGGCCCCCTGCGTATAGACCGAATATTGCCGCCCACCAACTCCCTGCAGTCCCGTGAAAGTCCAGCCAGTACCGATGTTGACTGTGTCATCGACGTTGCGAACGACATTCAGGGTGTTGGAGGTCGTCGCCCCATTCGAGGGCTGGGTGATATTGAGCACTTCCCGCAGATTCAACGTCAGCGTATTGGCTCCGCTGCCGGAAATATCGATGGTCTCAATGTTCGTGAGCTTGCTATCAGCCAGCGCGGTAAGATCCAGCGTCAGCCCGCTGCCATCCAGACGCAACGTGTCGCTGCCGTTCCCGCCATCAATCCGCGCGAACGTCGTGCTCGACACCGCCAGCACATCGTCGCCCGCCCCGCCATAGAGAATGTCGGCTCCGCCATTCCCGATTAAGGTGTCGTTTCCACGGCCCCCGATGAGAACATCCACCGTCGCGCTGCCGGTCAACGTGTCGGCATTCGCCGTGCCAACCTGGGTAGCGCTGTTGGTGAAGTTCCCACCGAATACGACGTACGATTGGCCCGAGATCACACCGCTCACAGCCGCGTTATAAGCGCCCACTAAGAGATCGGCAAAACCATCGCCATTGACGTCTCCTGCCGAGCTCACCGAAAAGCCCGATTTGTCGCCCGCCGCGATGCCATTCAGCGCAAAGCCGGTCGTGCCGTTTAACACCGTCAGATTGAACCGACCGTCCGTTGCTCCACCGCCTGCCGCATCCAATACGGCCAGATTCGATTGACCTCCGAAAATGACATAAGACTGACCTGAAAACGAGCCGTTGGGAACCGCACCAAAGGCCCCGATCAACAGATCGCCGTAGCCGTCGCCGTTCACATCGCCCGCGCTGCTGATCGAACATCCGGATTGGTCAATCGCGGCCCCACCAGTCACCAGGAAACCGGTCGTCCCATTCACCGCCGAAAGATTAATTCGTCCATCTGCTGCACCACCGCCCGCGGTATCGAGCGCGGCAAGGTTCGACTGCCCCCCAAATACGAGATACGTCTGACCCGAGGCCGACCCATTGGGATCCGCTAAAGGGGCGCCAATCAGCAAGTCGGCAAACCCATCACCGTTCACATCACCGGCACCACGGGCGGTCCGGCCAGAATAGTCGTCAGCCAGAGCTCCATTGAGAATGAAGCCAGTCGTTCCATTCACGGAGGAAGGCACGATCTGTCCGTCAGTCGTTCCATCTGCCGCGTCCAGAACGGCGAGATTGGATGCGCCTCCGAATAGCAGGTAGCTCTGCCCCGATTTTGATCCGTTTGGATCCGCACCACTCGCGCCGATCAATACATCAGCAATGCCGTCACCGTTTACGTCTCCGGCATTAGCGACTGAATTACCTGCGAAATCTCCGGGCAATACTCCATTAATAACGAAGCCGGTCGTCCCGTTCAGTGCTGAAAGATTAATTCTCCCATCCGCTACAGAACCTCCAGCAATATCGAGACTCGCCAGGTTCGATTGGCCACCGAAGATGAGAAACGCCCGGCCTGAATTAGTCCCATTCACATCGGACTGGAAGGCCCCGATTAGCAAGTCTGCGAATCCGTCTCCATTGACGTCCCCCGCGCCGGCCACTGAATTGCCGGAGTAATCACTCGCAGCCGATCCATTGAATGCAAAACCGGTCGTACCGTTCAGCGACGACAAAGTAATTCGCCCATTCACCGTTCCGTCAGCCGCATCTAGTGCAGCGAGGTTGGCATTACCTCCAAACACGAGATAAGTCTGTCCGGCGTTCGTCGCATTAGGATCACCTCGGAGCGCACCGATCAGCAAGTCGGCAAAACCATCGCCATTGACGTCCCCCGCGGCAATCACCGAGTAGCCAGCATTGTCCTGCAGAGCCCCCCCCACGAAGCTAAAGCCATTGGTCCCGTTCAGGTTGGCGAGGTTCAGGCTCGCCTGAGTCCCTTCCACCGTACCGAATACTAGATAACCTGCTCCGGCATTCGTTTGGCCATTCGGGTCTGCAGAGGATGCCCCGATCCACAAATCGTCCAGTCCATCGCCATTGACATCTCCCGCACTGGAGACCGCCTGACCTGAGGTCTGGTTCTCTACTCCCCCATCAATCGTGAATCCCGTTACGCCAGTACCGCCATTGGCCGCGAGCAGACTGCTGAGCTGGAACGGATTGGTCGCCGCCAGTACTATCCGCGATTCCAGGTACTCGGTCCGGTTCGCCACCGCGGCCAAGCGCCGGCGAGCGACCACTCTCTTGCCGACGCGGCGGCGCAACAGGCGGGAACAATCATTTCGCAGTTCAGCCAGCCAATGCCCGATACGCATGTGTTTTCAGCTTTCTCAGGAATGCAAACGCAACCTGCACGATGGACTTCAGCTCACCGACCCGATATCCGCGTGACATCATAGCGGCGGACGTGCCGTTTCATCGCCACAAAGTCTGCTTTCAAATCGACTTCAATGGCATCTGGTCTCACCGATTTTTGAAATCGAGTGAGACCAGATGCCGTCCGAAGTCGTTCAGTTAAGCACTGTTGGACACGGCCAAGAAACTTGCTGAATCGCGGCTGAGCCGCTTTTCGATGGCGAAATGGGGATCTTCCGACAATTGCGATTCCCACGGAATTCTGTCGGAAGTATGAAGTATTCAGAATGCGAACCAATTTGCTAGAACAGGTCGAACAGTTTACCGACCTGTTCATGGTGCCTGATTATGGCAACCCCAGTGAACCCTTAACAAGCAGAAATGCCCCGCTGGTTCGTCAAGAACCGATTCGAATTGGGCGCCGGGAGACAAGACGTTACTGCTTAACTCATTTCATGCAAACCACCCGAAGACAACACCCTCACTTCTTGTCATCTCTGTGCACGGAGACCTTGGATCTAGCCTGGCGGCGCTGTGCCAGTGTTTCTGTATGGGGCCGAATGCACACTCTTCAATGAGTGACAACGCCGACGTGGCAGTGCAGTGGAGTAGGTGTGATCTCCCCGGAAGGGTCCCTTTTCGTAACAATGCTCTTTGTCGCCAGAGAGAGAATCACAGCAAGTACTGGCTTTAATGCGGTTTACGGTGACTCGGCACTTTTGTGTTGGACGGGCAGAAGACCAAAGAGAGAGTTGCTTGCGATTGATTCAATACTGTGCCATCAAGAACTGTTGGTTTCTGAGTCCTGTTAACCAGTGGGTTACGGATTCGAGACAGCAACGGTGAGCCTTGAATTTAACCTGGCGTAATATACACACATGTTCGAAACAATCTTATGTTCACATCCCGAGTCATTTAGAGTAGTTGATGGACAGATCTGAATTCTTGGAAACTTGACGTCCTGACTCGCGGTATTGCGATTGGTCAGTCATTATCAGAAATTAACGCTTGGTAAGGAGTGTCGCCCATTGTAGGAGACGTCGTCGATGTCGATGCAGGCTAGCTGCCCGGGATGTAATAGTTCGGTGATTTTATCGCACAGCGACGCGCAGACATTATTGTGCGAATCGTGCGGGCGCGAGTTTGCAGTGGGCGAAGTCTCGGGAGACGCTACTGACAACTACAGAACAATGATCGTCTCGGCTGCTGAAACATCTGCGACCGTTCAATCTAAGGCTCGTTTTGCGTTGCTCGATAAAATCGGCGAAGGCTCGTTCGGCAGCGTTTGGAAAGCTTGGGATTCGCAGCTTCAGCGCAACGTCGCATTGAAACTACCGCGGGTCGACAATCTCCCTGCCCGCGAGTTGGCGGAGTTCTTGCGTGATGCCAAGGCCGCCGCCCAGCTGGACCACACCCATATTGTCCGGGTGTTCGACATTACTGAAATCGAGAAACAAACGGCGATTGTTTCAGAACTGGTTGAGGGAGCCGATCTCAAGGCCTGGCTGCTGAAACAGAAAGGGGCATTGACGTTCCAGCAAACGGCCGAACTCATTGCCAAGATCGCAGACGCCCTGCACCACGCACATACGCGAGGAATCATTCACCGCGATCTCAAGCCGGGCAACGTCATGATGACGGTCGAGTTGGAACCCAAGGTCATTGATTTCGGACTGGCCCGTCGTGAATCTCACGATCCGACGCATCATATTCCAGGAATGCCGTTGGGGACTCCAGCATACATGCCTCCCGAACAAGCCCGAGGCGAGGGAAATACTGCCGACGGACGATCTGACGTTTATTCGTTAGGAGTCATGCTGTTTGAGATGTTGACGGGGAACCTTCCTTTCCGTGGCCTCTCGATGAAAGATTTGATCGCGCAACACATCAGCGTCGAACCTCCACGTCCCAGCCAGCTCAACACCAATGTTCCGCTCAGCCTGGAAACAGTCTGCCTCAAGTGTTTGCACAAGGAACCCAGTCGGCGATTTCAAAGCGCCAGGGAAGTCGCCGAAGAGTTACGCCGCTGGTTGGCTGGAAAGCCGATTCATTCTCGCCCCGTCAGTTGGATGGAGCGGTTCTGGTTGTTATGCCGTCGCAATCCGCTCCATTCAACCGCGTACGGCGTGGCTGTGTCGGCATGCGTTGCAATTCTCGTCGTGGCATTTGTCAGGATTGCAGCCGCTAGAGACCGCGAACGGGTCCAGAAGGAGAAGGCCCAATCGCTGGCGCAATCCAATTTGATTCTGGCGATCGAGGAGAAGAAGAGTCGCCAGTCAGCAGAGAATAGTCGAGACCTGGCTTTGTCGCGGTTGACCGATGCTCGCGAGGCAGTCGACATGTGGCTCACGACGGTCGGCGAGCAACTGCGCTTCGTGCCCGGACTCACGCGTGAACGCGAGCAGCTTCTTAAGCTCGCCGAGCAGGATTACGTGAAATTCACCGGTCAGTCTACCGACGACCCCCAGTTGGAATTGGAGCGGGGGCGAGTCCTGATGCGATTGGGACAAGTGCGACGCGCCCTCGGCACATTAGCCACCGCACGCGAATCCTTCGAACAGGCGCGCACGCTCTTCGAACGGTTGTCGCGCCCCGCAACAACAGCCACTTCAACCACCTCGCAAAGTGTCCCCAAAATCGCGAAGCTGGCCTGGTGTGATGCCAGTATCTGGCTGGGACTGCTGTCGCAAGACGCCGGTGAATTCGCTGCGGCTGACAATGACTTTCAACTGGCCGTCAGGCGCTTGCAGGAACTCCGCACGGCCGACGGGAAAACAGATGCCCTGGATGAGGCGCTCGCCGTAGCTCTGTTCAATCGCGGAGCCTTGCTGCTCCGGAAAGGTCAGATGGCAAGCGCGCAGCCGCTAATCGAGCAGGCGAATCAATTGTTCGCGGTACTGCGTGCGGCCGATCGAGCCAGTCGGCGCCTCGATTCGCTGGCGGCAGGTGGACTGGAACTTCTGGGTGCGGCGGCCCGTGAATCGGGTCAGTTTCAGGTCGCGGATCGTTACCTTAAGGAGGCGATTGAAATCCTGAAGGAACTTGTCGACTCCGAGACCTGGAACCTTGACTGGCAGGCTCAACATGCCCGGGCCTCGCTGCAGCACGCCGCGATCATGCAGCAGCTCGGTCGCGATCGCGACGAATTGGCCGACATCCAGTCGGCCATCCGCGATTACGAATCGGTGACGCAGGCTCACCCAGAGATTTCGTCATATCAGCAGGAATTGGTCCTGGCACTCATCGACGCTGCACGACTGCGACTCGTACAGGGACATTTGTCTGACGCGGATACGTTGCTCGCTAAAACGGAAGGTCCGATTCAACTGCTCCGTCAACAGGCAAACCCCGGAGCAATTGTGGACCAATTGGTGGCACATAGCTTTGACGTTCGCGGTCAGGTCCTGCTGGGCCTTGGACAATCCGCCACAGGACTGGAACATGTTCAGCGGTCATGTGAGCTGTTCGGACAACTCGTGGCCGACAACCCGGACTTCCCCGACCTGAAGGTCAATCTCGCACTTGCACAACTCCATCAAGCTCAGGGACTGGAACAAGCGCCCGACAAGGAGCAGCCGAATCTCGCCTACTCACGCGCCGTCAACACGGTCGAGTTGTTAGTGAATCGAGATCAGGCGAACGCGGCGCAGCAATATGTCGCGGCCTACATCGCGGCAGCGCGGGCTGATTTTTTACGACGCCCCGACTCCCCGATTGAAGAGGCGGATCGGCAAAAGCAACTGGCAGACACGGAGTCTGCTCGAGCTGTCGAAATGTGGCAGAAGGTGATGGCCGGCGGAACTTCCGCACCTGATCATGTTCTGGAGTACTGCAAGTTCCTGCTAACTCACAGTGATGTGCAACGGCGCGATCCCGCACGCGCACTAAAACTGCTTGAGCAGTTGCGCCCTGCGCTCCCGGAGAGTGCCAATCTATTCCAGATCCGTGGACTCGCCCTCATTCGACTGAAGCAGTTCGTCGAAGCCGAAGAATCTGTGCGCCAGGCAATAAGTCTTCGAGGTGCAGAAGATGCACGTGACTGGTATTGCCTGAGTTTGGCTCAAGCGGGGCTGCAACAAACTGCCGCGGCGAAATCCAGTTTGGAAAAAGGCATTGCCTGGCAAACACTGCACGCTCCCGCACTGCCGGATGTCGTACGACTCCAGGCAGAAGCGACACGAAGTCTGCAATAGCCTGGCTTTCTTCGCTCAGGCTAACTGGCCGTTACTGGGCAGATCCACCTTCAGCGGTGCTTGCCGCACTACTTAACAATTCGGTACTTTTTATCTCTCCGCATACAGTGCGCTGAAGCGTCATGCACAGTTGTCCGATAGAAGGATTACAAAATTGTGATCACCTGCGAAATCTCCTAGCAGCCGGATAAACCGGGTACTCTGCATGACTGAGAGAAGATGAGCTCCCGGCGCATGCAGCTACTAACCTGGGTTCCGACCGTCCTGCTGTTGATGGTTCTTCTGACCGCTGTTCCACTCGCTGGGCAAACGGTAACTGAAGAATCTCCCCCAGACACCATGCCGGAGAGCACGGTTCGTCGAGAACTAACGGAGAGTGCGACCACTGAGCCCGAAGGTGAAGACACGGAGACTTTCCTGGCCCCCTTGGTGCAGCCTGACGAGATTTTCGGGACCCAGCCACTGATCCTGCCTTCCAGCCACTTGCAGCCCCGCCCATTGCTGGTCCCACAGCCGGAGGTCGCTCCACAAGTCCAATTGCCCAACGCAGCCAACTCGCGCTTTCAGGAATCGACCTCGTTCGGAGGACGCAATGGCATTCCGCTGGCTGCGGGCGCTGGATCGATACGCCGAGTCGGAAGCACGAGCGTTCCGGGAAGTGAAGCCAGAGCTCGATCCACTTCGGATTCCGGGTCCATTCTGGATCGCTCACCGATGATTCTCGGGGTGGGTGTGCAACGGCGCACACCGATCGTCAGCGACCCCCGCATTCGGGGCAGTCGTGTCGGTACTTTGGCGGCATCAGGCTCCTATTGGGTTCCGGCCCGACTGGACCTCGACACCATGTTGAGCAAGATCGACTCGCGAATCGTGAGCAACATCACCGTGATCAAAGGACCCTATAGCTCGCTGTATGGTCCCGGTTCGAATTTTGTCGACGTTCAATTGAAACGCACACCGCGCTATGAGCAGTCCGAAATCCATGGCAGTACCAGCCTGGACTATAAGACCAACGGGCAACAGTGGTATGGCCGGCAAAGTTTTTGGGGCGGCGATGAAAACTCCGGTTTCCGTGTGGGCTTTGGAGACAAGGAAGGTAACGACTACCAGTCGGGTAACGGGACCAACATGCCTGCCAGCTATCATTCGCAGGACTTCGATGTCGCATTCGGATATGACTTCACCCCCAACAGCCACATTGAATTCAACTATCTGCGGTTGGATCAGACCAATGTTCTGTTTCCGGGGCAGGCATTCGATATCAATTATCTTGTAACCGACGCATTCGAGGTGGGCTACGAACTCACCGACTCCGATTTCTCTGATCGCATCAATATCGACGCCTGGTACAACCGGACTCGTTTCCAAGGCGACAATTTGCGGCCCTCCAAGCGAGTGCAGTTTCCGCTCTACAACTTTCTGGGTTTCAAGGCCACCACCGACGTCGATTCCATGTCCACTGGGACGCGGGCCTCCTCCACCTGGAACCATACCGAGGTGTCCTCGACGACAGCCGGAGTTGACTTCCGCGAGATTCGGCAGGACTTGAACGAAATTGGCGTCGCTCCTGGCCTGGGCGTGACCAACCCCAGCAACTCACCCGTCCCTCGTTCTAGTTCCGCGAATCCCGGGCTCTTCTTCGAACATGTCGCAAGTCCCTGGGAGGCGCTGAAACTGACCTTCGGATCACGCGTCGATCTCGTCGATGCAGAACTGAATGCCAGCGCCAATTCCATCGCCGCGCTGGGACTGAGCAATCCCCAGGCCTCGCTGGCAAACTTGTTGGGAACCAGCCACTACGATCGCAACTTCACGCTCTTCTCATTGTTCGCAACCGGCGAGTATGCCCTGAACGACAACTGGTTGCTCACCGCCGCTGCGGGGCGGGGGCAGCGGGCGCCGAATTTGACCGAAATGTATGCGGCCGGCCCATTCATGTTTCTGCTTCAGAACGGTCTGAATACGGTCACCGGTGATCCCAGTCTGAAAGCCGAGCGCACCTTTCAGATGGATGTCGGGACACAGTACAATTCCGATGTGGCCAGCGCCGGGCTGACAGGATTTTATGCCTGGACCCGGGATTTTATCACCTTCGAAAATGTCAAGACAGTGACCGGTCCGCCGTATAACTCCGTGGAGCAGGTCAACCTGCAGTTCGTCAACACCGATCTGGCCACGCTGGGGGGATTCGAAGCGCACGCTCAATACGAGCACACCGGCTGGCTGACATCGTTTGCCACAATGAACTATGTGGCAGGGACGGATCGCACGCGCAACGGAAATTTCGCGACCAAGCCCGGGACTGCAACGAAGCCCAAGAAAGAGGATCCGAATCACGTGCGGGGATTCTACAGCCACACCCCTGGCGACAGTCAGGAACCGTTGCCACAAATTCTTCCGCTGCAGTCACGGCTGGGTATTCGGCTGCATGAGGAGGAAGTGCAACCGCGCTGGAATGTCGAATTGTCGACGAGAATCGTCGACCGTCAACGGCGGGTCGCAACCAGCCTGCTGGAGCAACCGACTCCCGGATTCACCTTGTGGGATCTACGCGGCACCTGGCAAGCCTCGCGCAAACTGTTGCTGGTTTCAGGTATTGAGAATTTCACTAACAAGAATTTCCAGGAACACCTCGATTATCGCCCCCAACCCGGCGGCGGTTCATTCCGCACCCTGCAGCCAGGAGTCTTGTTCTATTTCGGGTCGGAAGTCAATTATTGATCGTGGCCTTGGCAATGAGAACTCCAGGCGGTTTCTGGAATTGCGGAAACAACATCGAGCCCGACTGCCATTCCCTGTCAAGACGGAAATTGAACTTACGGAACGACTTGAATCTGCCTGGAGGCCGGGATCGCATTCCCAATCTGGAATTTCACCGTCCGGGGGCCAGCGATCTTATCGACGGACTTAAAGCCGATACTGCGCAGCAACATTTGCACGGCGTTTTGAGTCGCGGCGGCGGTCAAGCGAACCGTCAGCGGTGCAGCTTTCTTGCCGCCAGCGAACGTTCCGATGACGGTGGTCCCGAACAACACGTTCTTCCCTTTCAGGCCGATTCCGTTCTGCTTGATGATTGACAACGTGTCCTTGGCCGATTGACCTGATACCGTGAGGGTCGATCCAGTGAACTGAACCGGCTCCGCATCAGCGTCCGAAATTGTCGCTGTGCCATCAATCGGCACGATTGATTTCGACTTGACGCTATACACCAGCGGTTGCGAGTTCAATGTAATGACCGTGGGATCGTCCACCGCATGCACGGTGACCAGGAAAGTCTGGAATGTGGACTGTGAGCCATCGCTCACGGTCACCGTGATCGTCGCCGTACCGCTCTGATTATGTAACGGAGTGACCACCAGGTTGCGATTGGCACCCGTGCCGCGGAGCTCCAGGTTCGCATTTGGAATCAGGGCCGCGTTGGAAGAGGTCGGAGTCACCGTCAGATTGACAGCCGGCGTTTCCGAATCACCCACAGTGAAGGGCAGGGCCGCCGTAGCAAAGTCTTCCTGAATGTCTTGATTGGCGATGCCGGAAATTGTCGGTAATTCATTGACGTCGTCCACGTTAATGGTGAGTGGCTTATCGAACGTCAGACCTCCCTGGTCAGTGACTCGCACCCGGATTTGATAACTGCCCCTGGTCTCAAAGTCGGCACTGGAAGTAAACCTCAGGACGTTGCCGGACAGATTAAAACTGCCGTTGTCGGCGCTGCCCGACCCGGCGACCAGGCTAAACGTGAACGTATTGCCGGCATTGGGATCGATGGCGCTTAAAGTTCCAACCGTGGCGTTAGGGACGTTGTTCTCCGGGAAATGAGTCGTCGAGAGTGTAAGGTCGGTGGGAGCCGCATTTCCGCTCAGCACGCTGATCACGAACGGCTTTTCAAATACCAAACCGTCCTGATCGGTGACCCGCAGGCGAATGGCATAGCTGTTCTGCGTCCCAAAGTTGGTGACGGGAATGATCCTCAGACTATTCCCGGAAACGGAGAAGCTGCCATTGTCGGCACTGCCGGCGCCCCCGACCAGGCTGAAGGTGAACGTACTGCCGGCATCGGAATCAGACGCACCCAGTGTTCCCACGCTGGCATTGGGGGCGTTGTTTTCAATGAGGCTGCTCGCCGACAGCGAGATGTCCGTAGGCGCTTCGAACACGTTGGTGACGTTGATGGTCAGCGGTTTCTCAAACGCCAGGCCACCCTGATCAGTCACGCGAACTCGGATGCTATAGTTGTTCCTGGTCTCAAAGTCGGTGCTGGCAGAGATCTTCAGACTATTGCCAGAAATGACGAACGTGCCGTTGTCGGTGCTCCCGGCTCCTACAACCAGGCTGAACGTGAACGTGTCGCCGGCATTGGGATCCGTCGCGGCCAGCGTACCGACAGTCGCATTCGGGACATTGTTCTCCGCAATGTCGGTCACAGATAGAGAAAGATCCGTGGGTGCGATGTTCGTGCCGGTCACCTTGAGCACGTTGATCACAAGGGGCCTTTCGAAACTCAGGCCTCCCTGATCGGTGACGCGCAGACGAAGGGCATAACTGCTCTGCGTGGCAAAGTTAGTGACCGGAGTAATCTTGAGACTATTACCGGAAACCGTGAAGCTGGAGTTGTCAGTGCTGCCGGCTCCCGGGACCAGGCTGAATGTGAACTCGCTGCCGACATCGGGATCGAGCGCACTGAGTGTCCCGATGGTGGCATTGGGGGAGTTGTTCTCCGAGATACTGTTCGCGGACAGGGTGAGATCGGTGGGCGTTTCGTTCACGTTCGTGACGTTGATTGTCACGTTCGTTGAATTGGTCAGTGCCGGACCGGGGCCGTTGTCACTGACTTGCACCGTCAGCGTCACCGCGATGACCGCTTCACGATCCAGGTTCGACTTGTCCGCCACACTGATCACGCCGGTTGACGGATTGATCGCAAAAATGCCCAGCCCATTGCCACCCGAGATGGAATAACTCAACCCACCATTCGTGGCATCACTGTCCGCACCACTGACCGTTCCCACTGGCGAACCGTTCGCCGAATTCTCCGGCACATTAAACGGCCCCCCGCTGACCGTGGGACTGAATTCATTCACATCAGTCACGTTAATCGTCACGTTCGCCGTTGCCGTGCGGGGGACACCCGGGCCACCGTCGCTGACTTGCACCGACAACGAGACTGCTGAGACCGATTCACGATTCAGATTGGTCTTGTCTGCAATCGTGATCGCCCCGCTGGCCGAGTTGATCGTGAAAATGCCCAAGCTGTTTCCCGCGACAATGCTGTAACTGAAGGTCTTGTTCAAATCCGCGTCGGTCGCCGCGAGAGTCGTCACCACGCTGCCATTGGCCGTGTTCTCCGGGACACTCAAGGTGAGATTGTTCAGAACGGGTGCGAAGTCATTCCGATTCGCGCCGTAGTCTGCCAGGATCTCGGCGGGTGACCGAACGCGATTCGAAATTTGAAAATCGTCAAACGCCGCTTGTGCCGATGACAATCCTAGCGTATCCGCACCAATCGACAGATACGAGCTCGAAAAACTGTCGATGACGACGCCGTTGCTGATTGAGCCGATCGATTGGCCATCAAGATACAAGGCCAGTTGGTGCGACGCGCCGTCCCATGTGGCAGCGATGTGATGCCACTCCCCGGCCACCCAATTGCTGACATCGACTGACACTCCACGCTCCGCAAACTTCTCAATGACTGGTGTTGTCGGGTCGTCGCCCCATTGGAAAAGCCGCAGATTGCTATTACCGTCAATTGCCAGCAACATGCCATTATTAAAGTTGTCTCCAACCTTGAAGAACGCAAACCCCGTGTTCGTATTTCCGTTCCAGTCAGGCCTGATTTCAAATTCCACCGTGCCTCGCGCCGCCAGAACATTGTTGTCGGTCGCGTAGTCGATGAAACCCAAAGCGTTCACATGCACCGCCTGCAGCGACTGCCCCGCCGTGAAATTCGTCCCGGCACTGGCCGTTGGCAACTCGCCGGAGACTCCAGTCAACGATCCGTCGAACGGCAGGAGTAACAATATGGAAGGATCAACAAATGGAGTCACATTAATTGTGAAGGCCTTGTCGAAAGCCAGCCCGCCCTGATCAGTGACCCGCAAACGAATGGAATAGCTACTTTTCGAACTGAGACTCGCCACTTGTGTGATTTTCAGGAGATTCGTATTCGTGGGAATAAAGAAGCTGTTGTTATCAGTGCTGCCGACTCCTGACACCAGACTGAAGGTGAACGCCGGGAGGGTATCGGGATCCATGGCGCTGATCGTGGCGACTGTTGCATTGGGGGCATTGTTCTCCGCGATACTGGTTGCAGACAACGAGATGTCCGTGGGATTTTCGTTAAGATCATTGACGGTGACGGTGAGGATCTTATCGAACGATAAAGTCCCCTGGTCAGTGACACGGACGCGTATGCTATAACTATTCTTGTTCTCAAAATCAGCACTCGGAATGATTTTCAACGTATTCGTATTTATCGGTATCGAGAAGCTGGCATTGTCGGTACCGCCAGCCCCGGCAACCAGGCTGAATGTGAACGCTCCGCCACTATCTGGATCGGACGCGATCAGTGTCCCGACAATGGCATTCGCAAGATTATTCTCTGCGATGCTGCTCGTGGATAGCGACAGGTCGAAAGGCGCCTCATTGACGTTATTGACCAATATGGTGAATTGCTTGTCGAATGACATTCCTCCCTGGTCACTGACGCGCACCAGGATGCTATAGCTGTTCTTGAACTCGTAATTGGTAGACGATTTTATCGCCAGGGTATTGCCCAAGAAGTCGAAGCTCGCATTGTCGGTGCTGCCAGTTCCCGAAATCGGAGTATAGGTAAAGATGTCACCGGCATTGGGATCTGTCGCGCTAAATGTCCCGATCACAGCACCGGGGATATTGTTCTCTGCGATACTGGTGGCAGAAAGGGTCAAATCCGTAGGTGCCTGATTGCCGACTGTCACATTGATGGTGAACGATTTATCGAACGTCATTCCGCCCTGATCAGTGACCCGCAATCGGATGGCATAGCTGCTTTTGGCAGCAAAGCTGGTCACCGGAGTGATCTTCAAAGTATTGGTGTTCGCCGGAATGGTAAAGTTGCTGTTGTCGGTACTGCCTGAACCGGAAACCAGGGAGAAAGTGAACGTGGCTCCGCCATCGGGATCCAAGGCAGTGAGGGTCCCAACCGTAGCATTCGGGGCATTGTTTTCGCCGATCGTCGTCGACGATAAAAAGAGATTCGAAGGGGCTTCATTGACGTTGCTGACCGTGATCGTGAGCGGCTTGTCGAACGTCAGCCCTCCCTGGTCGGTGACGCGAACCAGAATGCTATAGCTGGCTTTCGCTTCAAAGTCGGCACTGGGAATGATCTTCAGGGTGCTCGTATTGACGGGAATGAAGAAGCTCGCGTTGTCGGCGCCGCCATTTCCCGCAACCAGCGTGTAGGTAAAGGTGTTACCAGAATCGGGATCAGTCGCGCTCAGCGTTCCGACCGTTGCATTGGCAGCGTTATTTTCGGCCAGTGTACTGGGGGACAAGGATAGATCGGTCGGCGCCCTATTGATTTGATTAATCGTAATGGTAAAGGTCTGCGGACCGCTGGTATCAACTCCACCGTTCGCGGTCCCCCCATTGTCATGGATCCGAACAGTAACTGTTACCGTACCAAACGCATTGGCAGCTGGAGTGAATGCCAGGCTGCCGTTAGCCAATACAGACGGTTGCACACTAAACAGACTGCTGTTGTTACTACTGACCAGGAAATTCACCGCCTGGCCCGCTTCATTGGCCGGTCCGGCGCTGATCGCAGTGGCCCACGCATTGAATACTTGCGGTCCGCTGTTTTCCGCAATCTGGAGATTGAGGCCCACCACAAAGCTGGGGACTTCGTTCACGCGGCCACCCGAAAGTGTATTGTTCCCTGGCCCGCCGTCGAGCAGATTGGCTCCAGTCTGTCCGTCAAGCGTATCATCGCCCTCGCCCCCGTAGAGGAAATCGTCCCCCAACCCACCAGTGATAATATCGGCACCCCCACGCCCGTCCAAAACATCCTGGCCATCATTCCCGTTGATGTGATCCGGGAATTCACTGCCCGTAATATTGTCCGAGCCCGCATTGCCATTCACTGTGACGTTGACGCCGCCCGCGTGAATATATCCTGTCGCCGCACTGACCCGGGACAGATCGATCCGGTCGGCACCGCTGCTGCCTTGAATCACGATCCCGGTGATGGCGCTGGCGGCGACTTTCAAAGTGCTATAAACGACACCTTGAATGCGCAATTCCACCTGTGTGCCCACGCTGCCCAGTTCAATGTCGGTCTGAACTGGCAAGGTAATCGTCAGTTGCCCGGAACCCGAATCAAAGTTGACCTGTGGGCTGCTACCGATTCCAAAATTGATATTGTTCGGTGCACTCGAGGCGCCGTCGATCGTCAGCCGAACTGTCTGGCCGCTGCGAATCGGACCATTCCGCAGCACGCTGACTGTTTTCGTTGAACTGTTGACGACGACGAGATCAGGGTCATTGTCCTTGTCCAGATTGCCGGCACGCAACACCATTCCGGTGGCCGTCTTGACACCGTTGAAGTCGAAGATCGACGCCCCATAGGCGACGGACTCGCTATAAGGCTGAGTATTGTCCCCGGAGTGATAGAAGACCACCAGCGGCTGCGAACTGTCATTACCGTCACCCAATGTGACTGCCAGATCCGGACCAAATTGCCCGTCGAAGTTGGCAGCCTGGATCGAACTCGGGGCAATGCCCAGGAGCAACGTGGACAAGGTCGTCCACGTACCCGTTCCGCTGTTGGCCAGCACCGTGACAGCCTCCGCACCGGCATTCACGATCGCCAAATCCAAGCCACCGCCGCCATTCGCCTGCAACACCGTCAAGTCTGTAGGACCGTCAAGGACCGTCGTTGATTGCGCGGTCGCCGGGAATCGTGTCGTCCCGGAATTGAGATTGGGCCAGAACAAGAGTTGATTCAAGTCGGGAACGGTGCCCGCCAGATCGGGGCTGCCGTCGCCATTCAGATCGGCAGCCACGAGCCCCTTGACATTGTCGAGGGTCGTCAGGATCTGCGGAGCCGCAAACGAAAAGTCTCCGGGAGTCCGCAAGAACACAAACACCCGCGGATGATCGGCATGGGAGTCGACAACGGCCAGGTCCGGCAGCGTATCGTTATTGAAATCCGCGGAGACCACTGCCCCCGGGACGCCATTGTCGGAATCGCTTCCATTATTCAGGATCAGTGCTTTGGGCAGACCGCCGCTCTTCTGCTCCTGAAACTGGTCGTTCCCCAAGTTTTTCCACAAGGAAATGTGTCCGCCCTGAGCTCGACCAATAGCCAGATCGGGCAAGCTGTCCCCATCCATATTGATCAGCGTCACGGAATTGGGAATGCCTGATACGTAAAGCTGAGTCACATCGACGAACTTCTGGTCCCCGGTGTTTTTCCAGAGTGTAACGGTGTCTAGCTCGGAGTCGGCGACGATCAGATCATTGAACCCGTCGTTATTCCAATCACCGATCGTGACGGTCCGCGGCGTGCCCGTGGTTTCGGGATCCGAGTTGACCAAATCGGTCGGTGACAGGGCGACCTGGTGGCTGGTGGTCAGGGCCAGAGCCAGATTCGGATCGGCGAGCAGTACGTCATACAGGATTGGATCCAGTCCATCAAACAAATACTCTCCGGCCTTCTTAATCGGAGTACTGGTAAGATCTGCGGCGAACGTCACCGTAGTATCATCACCCGCGTCCAGAATCCCATTGCGATTCTTATCCAGGAATACCGTGACTCCGGAGATCCCCGGTTCCGAACCATCCTGGGCCTGTTGACCGTCATTATTGACATCATTAAATACGACGCCGCTAATGCTGTGGCTCCCTGAAGCACCAATGACTTGAGGTCCTGGATCAAATCTTGCGAAATCCAGCCCTGTTGCGATGTCACCGGGGCTCAGCAGGACATCCCAGGCGCGTCGATCATTCGTGGGATCGGTCGAGCCATTAATGTTGTCCATCGACCGTTGGAACTGCGGATGCAAGTTAACCCGCCAGACCGTGGCAGCCCCTGACGTCCCATTATCGATGACATACAAACTGTCATCGGAATAGGTCAAACTGGCGAGATCGCGGAACCGCTCATCCGCCGCAATTGGCTGCAGGGTCTGATTGCTGACAGTCAACGAATAGATCACCTGTTGACCCAATACGTAGATCACTCCGTCGTGAACGGTAATGCCCCGCGGACGGGTCGCGGCAGCAGTGGTGCCGTAGTAAGACAATGCCGGCAGTTCGCCAGTAAATAGTGTTGTATAGGCTCCCCCCGCCAGCGGAATTGACAAGATCCGGGCCGCGATGTCGTGAGATCGATCATCGCCCGCGGCGACATATCCCGGGTCAACGACATACAGGACGCCGTTGTCTTCGTCCAGATACTCGAGGTGCGACTCTTCGAGTTTGCCCGAGGAACGAGCCGCACCGATCGAAGTAACCAGATCGTCGGTGATATCCGTAGTCGTCGGCAGGCGTGAAATCTGTCCCTGCAAGCTATCGATGGCCACCAAAGATCCCGGGACAGTGGGCAAACTACCGGGGACAAAATCCAGCCCCGTGGCGTCGATAATCTGTCCACTGCCGTCAGTCTGCGCAACCGATGCGTAGACCAGTTCACGCACAGTTCCGTTCAAGAGCTGCCGATAAATTCGCGTGTGCGTACCATCGGCATCTCGATCGACCCAATAAGCGTAAGTGCCGTCACTCGTCACCCCTTGGGGATGATCAGCAGGAGCGAATTCGGTCACGACCTGGCCATTGGCCGTCACGTGCAACACGTCCTGCTGGTTGAAGCCGGATGTGGTCCCGGCGGTACCCGTCAACAGGAACCCACCGAGGCCGTCGCTCGTGATGTCGTAACCGGTTCGGAAATTCGGGTTTCTAACATAAGCCGTCACCTCAGCCGTCCCATAGAGCCGCTGGGGAAGCGACGATGTTAATTCAGCGCGGTCACCGTCATAAAGCTCCACAATGCGATAATGTGCCAGATTTAGGGAGGTGGGCAGACTCGAAAACACGTACTGCCCGCTCGCATCAGAGAGTACGACCTGCTCCGCAACCAGGTCTTTCACCCCATTGTCATTTAAATCGAGCAAGATGCTGACATTTGGCACGGCGGGCTCGCCTGAATCACGCAGACCGTTACCATTCTTGTCGTCAAATACCATTCCTCGAATCTCGGCGGCTTTCGGAACGATACCAAAATCGACATTTGATCGAGGTTCCGCCGCGTCCAGCGTCAGCGGACGGCGATTGTCGGCACGCCCATAGACCAGATATACGCCGCTGTTAAACAGAGGTAACCCCACAGGGTTTACAATCCCATTTTGCGGGCTGCCCCCCACCAGCACATCCGCGAGACCATCGCCATTGAAGTCGCCAATGCCACTTACGGAAAAGCCCAACTCGGCTTTGTCGGCGGATCCGCTCAGCCGAAAACCATTCTGGCCATTCAGCCCGGACAGGTTGAACGTGCCGCTCGTGAATGCCGTCTTGGAACCAAACACGACATAGGCTGCACCGACATCAGTAATGTTCGAACGGATGACGGGATCAACACGGTCAGCCCCAATCAACAGATCCGCCAACCCGTCGCCATTGACGTCTCCCGCTCGACTGACAGACACTCCCGCCTCGTCTCCGCCGGCAGCGCCGTTGATGCGGAACCCGTTGGTACCGTCAAGCGAGGCGACGGAGATGGCTGAAGTGAACGGACTCTTGGACGCATCTTTACCGAACAGAACATAGCTGGCCCCCGAATTCTGGCCGTTGGGATCTGCATGGTCGGCGCCGATCAGAACGTCGTCGAAAGTATCGCCGTTGACATCACCGACGCCAGCTACAGAAATGCCAAGTTCGTCGTCATTTACTGCTCCTCGGACGACGAAGCCATTCGCTCCATTCAGGACCGCGAGGTTGATTGACGCATCCCAGACGGCCTTCTTGCCGAACACGACGTACGCTTTTCCGCGGCGCACAACGGTGCTCGTTTCGGAGGGTACCAGACCGACCTTGGCACCGATGATCAGGTCCGCGACCCCGTCGCCATTCAGATCTCCCGCCGCGCTGACCGAGCTGCCCCCCGCCGTGATTCCCGTCGCGGAGACGTCATTTCCAAGGCGGTCTTCATCGGCCCCATCCAAGCGTACGGCCGACACGCCGTTCAGCGTCGATGGCGTCAGTTCGAAGACATCAGAAAACGGATTGGTTTGAGTGTTTCGGCCGAAGATGAGGTAGGCGGACCCGGAATGCCGAAAGGAATCAACCCCCGGCGCGGCGACGACAAAATCGTCGAAAGTATCCCCATTTACATCGCCCACGCCGCTGACACTGCTGCCCAGCGAATCGGACGCATTGCTGCCGTAAATGGCAAACCCATTCTTGCCATCCAGAAACGGCTGGAACGTGTTCGTCAGATCAATCAGCGCCGGATAGCCGCCGGCCTTGCCAAATATGACATAGGCCGCACCCGATTGCGTGCCGTTCACATCTGCCAATGGGGCACCAATCAGGATGTCGCCAAACTGATCGTGGTTGATGTCCCCTGCAGCCGCTACCGTACTGCCCGCGGCATTACTGTTCGCGACGGCATCGTAAGCGAGTATCGCAAATCCATTGCTTCCATCGAGATTTAGGAGGCTGAAATTGGCGGGCAGTCCGGCAGGTCCTCCGAATACCACATACGTATAACCGAACGAGGTAGGGGGCACCGCACTCGAACCGTTCCCCACCGCCGGTCGGCCGACCAGGAAATCGTCGAACCCGTCTCCATTGATATCTCCCGCGCCACTGACCGATGTCCCCAGCTTATGATTCTCCGACAAATCTGAATAAGCAAAGCCGTCTTGAGCGGTCAGCGTCTGCGAAGTGAACTCCGCCGGAAATGTCGTCGGAGCCCAGCCAGCGGGAACCAGCGCAGTCACGATCTGACGAGTCTGCGCGGGAACATTCGTGAAAGTATATGTTCCGTCGGGAGCAGTGAGCGTGAACAACTCATTGGCATCCAGAATCCCATTTTCGTTCTGATCGAGAAATACCTTCCAGCCCGACAGTGGCGTCTCAAGAGGACTCCACTTGCCATTACCATCCGAGTCGACAAATTCTCGCCCGTGAATTTCACCCGTGTTCGCATAGTTACCGAAATCGAGATTGCTGAAATTCGCGCCAGGGGTCACGGAAATCTGATGACGGCCGGGTGTGGGTAACGCTGGACCCGGATAAATCGTCTCCCAGATAGGACGCTTGCCAAGCAATTGAATCGTGTCGATATTCCACCCAGTCCCACCCGTACTGGAGTTGGATAAAAACCGCCAGCGAAATTGCAGCGTAGATCCGATTCCGCTCTCCGGCAGATTGACGAGCGTCGTATTGAAGACACTCGAGCTGCCCGACCATCCACTGCGCCCGGTGGTAATCGTGGAGTTATAACCACCCGTCACGAAACTTCCCCCGGCCGCCAGGATATCGTTAAAGGCACCGCCGTTGACGGAGACCTCCAGGACACCGCCATCAGTTCCGGCTTCCGTGTTATAACTGTTTTGGAATTTGAGTTGGGGATGTACTTGAGTAATGACGATCGACGGTGAAGTCAGCTGGCTGTCGCTGGTACCGGCCGAGTCGGGAACGAAAGCATGATTTGGCGAGGAACTGCTGTCTCCGGTAACAGTCACCCAGGCCACATTCCCCGCGACCGACCAACCTGCTGGAAAATTGGGAACACTCAGGCCGCCGATCCCCGAAGAATTGACCACCTCGACAGTGAACGATGTAAACGAACTCATGCCGCCGGTATCGGTGACGGAGATGTTGATCATCGCCGTTCCCGTTTGATCGGCACTGGGAACCAGTATCAAACTGCGCAGAGAACCCGAACCGCTGAATGCGAGACTGGAATTGGGAATCAATGACTGATTTGAGGAAGACACGGAAAGGTTCAAGTTGTCTGCCGGAGTCTCCGCATCCCCCACAATAACTAGGAAACTCAGTGGAGGCGACTTCTTGAGCAGCGTCTGGTTCGGAATTCCAGAAATCGTCGGGGCTTCGTTAGCATTGACGACGCTGATCGTAAACGGCTTTTCAAACGACAGGCCACCTTGATCGGTGACCCGAATCCGTATGGCATAGCTGCTCTGCGTCTCAAAATCGGCCATCGAGTTGATGACCAATGTATTGCCGAGGATTGAAAAACTGCCGTTATCGACGCTACCCGCCCCACCCGCCAGGCTAAAGCTGAATGTGTCACCGGAATCGCTGTCCGTCGCACTCAATGTCGCTACGACCAAATTGGGAGCGTTGTTTTCCGTGATACTGGTACCGGATAACGTAATGTTCGTAGGGGCTGAATTCAGGGTCAATACGTTGGCAATAGTGACTGTAGCGGTCCGATTTGCCGAATTCGAATCAAGTGTGATATCGGCGTCGTGGGCTCCGAATCCGGTCAATGTCACGCCGACGGTCTCGGTTGACTCCGCAAGGACGTCGTTGATCACCACGACATCAATATCCGCAATCGTCTGTCCCGCCAGAATCGTAACCTGCCCCGAGAGTCCGTTGTAATCAACGCCCGAAGTGGCGGTGCCGTCAACGGAGTAATTGATAACGGTGTCGCTGGAACTCGCTGTGGTCAGCGTGACGCGGAATTTGCCGTTGGTGGGAGGACTGGTTTCACCGCCGTCCAGGATTTTCGAGATCGACACTGTCGCAGAGTCATCATCGGTAATACTTGAAACGGCCGACTGCGAAGCACCGTTCGAGGACGAGGTCACGATGAAGTTGGAGAACACGATTGTCGCCGCACCGAAAATCCCATCAACACTATGCATGCGGAACCCAAATGTGTCCCCCGCATGAACGGTAATCTGCAGAGTTCCGCTCTGGCTGGTACTGCCACTCAAGCCATAGCCCGGCAAGATGGTCGCGACGCCATTCAGCAAGTAGAGCGGATAATCATAGTTCGCTCCGTCGCTGGTGGTGTAACTCCAATTGAAACTCAGAGTGCCATCCGCCGTGATCGAGTGACTGTAACTGGTGTCGCTGAGGGTGCCTGTATTACCCGATACCAGTGAGATTGAAGCCGGTGCCGAGGCAGTACTAACTGAGCCCGCGGGCGCAGACACAAAGGACCATGTATCCGGAGAATACGTGCCGACAAAATTCGTCTCGACGTTCAAATTGGGCGCAATCGCGACATCCGCAGCACCGTCCACACTGGTCAAAACCAGGGTGATCGTCTCGGTCCCTTCGACGATGTTATCGTTCAATACGGCAACATTAATATCAGCCGTGATTGACCCGGCGGGAATGGTGATGGTCCCAGGGAGTGTTGTAAAGTCGATACCGGGCGTCGCCGTGCCGCCGACCGAGTAATGCACTGTTGTGCTGACTGCACTGACAGCGGATTGTGTCACCCGGAACTTGGCTTGAACCGGCGAGCCTGTTTCAGCTCCATCCTGAATCTTCGCCAAAGATACTTTGGTGGAATTCACGCTAGTTATGTTGATCGTGAACGGCTTATCGTACGTGAGGCCATCTTGATCTGTGACTCGAACCCGAATGAGGTAGGTGCTTTGTGTGCCGAAATGGGCTGTTGGGATGATTTTCAGACTGGTGCCAGAGATCAAAAAGCTGCCGTTATCGGTGCTGCCGGTCCCTGAAGCCAAACTGAATGAAAACGTATTCCCGGGATCGGGATCAGTGGCACTCAGAGTACCGACAGTAGCATTCGGAGAGTTATTTTCCGGAATGCTCGTGGCTGACAACGCAATGTCTGTCGGGGCCTGATTCAAGTGCGTGATGGTGAGCGTGACGGTGGCGGTAGAACTCGCTCCGACACTGTCGGTCACCGTATACGTGAATGAGTCCACTCCAACATAGGTGCCGCTGGGTGTGTATGTCGCCTGGCCAGTCAGCTGGTTGACGGACGCAGATCCATGACTGGGGGAAGTCTTCAAAGCATAAGTCAGGGCGTTGCCATCTGGATCGGTGGCCGGCAGCATGAACATCGTGGCTTGATTGTCAAACACGGAAATCGAGACGTCCGCGGCCTGCGGTGGTGAATTCGCCGATGCATTAGCCAGCGAATAATCGACTCGACTGTCAAATGTCCCATTACCATGTCCCAGGAAGACACTCACCGATTCGCCTGACTGATTGGCCGTAACCAGATCGAGTTTTCCCGGCACAGACGTTAACCAGAGGGGTGCACTACCGGTGGACCCGGCAGCGATATCACTGACGCGCACCGTCCCGGCGGCCGTGCCGTCCGATTTCCAAAGTTCGGTCCCCCCTGCGGCATCCGTGGCGCTGAAATAGAGTGTGCCCGAGAAACTTTGCAAGTTATTGGGAGATGAACCGGTGCTGCCTGAGAAGATATCTTTAACCAGCGTGGTCCCCAGCGCCGTACCATTCGTCTTCCATAATTCCGAGCCGACGGAACCATCCGCTGCCGCGAAGTAGAGAATAGAGCTCACATTCTTGAGACCACTCGGTGAAGAACTGCCCGTCCCCGCCAGGATGTCCTTCACCTGGGTCGTCCCCGCCGAAGTTCCATCCGATTTCCATAGTTCCGTGCCACCCGCGGCATCGGTGGCAGTGAAATAAAGCACGCCGTTGACGTTTGTCAATGAGCCCGGTGAACTGCTACCGGAACCGGTGACGATGTCCTTTACCTGTATGGTGCCGGCCGCAGTTCCATTGGACTTCCACAGTTCCACGCCCGTAGAACCGTCGTTGGACGTGAAGTAGAGAGTTCCATTCACATTCGTAAGCGAGGCTGGCGCACTGCCACCGGAACCGACAACGATGTCCTTAACCTGCACAGTACCAGCCGAAGTCCCGTCGGACTTCCACAGTTCTGTACCTCCCGCGGTGTCGGTCGCGGTGAAGTAGAGGACACCGTTCACATTCGTCAGCGAAGCGGGAGAACTGTTGCCCGTCCCCGCGACGATATCCTTGACTTGCACAGTTCCGGCGGTGGTGCCATCTGACTTCCAGAGCTCGATACCACCACCGTTGTCAGCTGCGGTAAAGAACAGGGTTCCGTTAACATTAATAAGATTGCGTGGATTCGATGAAAATATCCCGGCAAAAATGTCCTTGACCTGTACTGTTCCGGCAGATGTCCCGTCTGACTTCCACAATTCATTTCCGCCAGCACCTTCGCTCGCCGCGAAATAGAGCGTGCCATTAATCGCTGTCAAATAGGTCGGCACTGATCCGCTCGAACCATCTTTAATGTCTTTGACCAGTACCGTACCGGCAGCCGTTCCGTCGGACTTCCAGAGTTCCGGACCGGTGAGACCATCGGTAGCGTTAAAAAACACTGTGCCATTGACGTTGGTCAATTCAACGGGAAACGAACTACTTGTGCCGGGGCGAATGTCTTTGACCAGCACTGTTCCCGCCGCAGTTCCATCCGACTTCCAGAGCTCGCGGCCCCCTGCCGCATCACTGGCGCTGAAATACAACGCGCCAGAATTCCCCTTCAGTGACGTGATAGCAACTGATCGAGGGGTCAATCCCGTGGACAAATCTGTCTTCGATTGAAATGTCCCATTTCCATTTCCCAGCAGCAGACTGGCACTATTTCCAAAATAGTTCGCGGTGACAATGTCAGAAATGCCGTCATTATTCATGTCGGCCAAAGCGACAGAGGCGGGGCCAAAGCCGGTGCTAAAGTCCTGCTTCGCTTGAAATGCGCCGTTGCCCAATCCCAGCAGAACACTCACGTTATCGGCGAAGACATTGGCCGTTACGAGGTCCGGCTTGGCATCTCCATTGATGTCCGAGATGGCGACTGCAAAGGGATACGCGCCGGTGGCAAAATCCTGTTGCGACTGGAAGGTGCCGTCGCCTTTACCCAACAATACGCTCACACTGTTCGAGCCATAATTAGTGGTGATGAGATCGGGTTTTGCATCCCCGTCCACATCAGCCACTTTCAGCGAATTCGAGGTCGTCGTCTGGCCGTCAAACTCAATGCCGTCATAATAAATTTGAAAGCCCGATTCCCAGGTGTCTTGATGGATCTCCATTGAGGTGACGAAAGATCGATTGAACGTCCCTGACTGCGTCACCTGCCAAACAAAGTCTCCTGCCAGCGGAACGATCAATTTGGTCCAATCGCCGTTGGACATCAACTGCTGGTTCGGCTCCAGGCGGAGGCTTCCGCTGGGGCTGTTGAGAACGACAATCGGTTGATTGCCCTGCCAGCCTGTGGGCGTATTATTCTCGCCGTACGCCCAGAATTTCAGGAAGTAAGCCTGCGTGAGATCCCAGTGGCCGCTGGGTGCCGCCATGCGAATTCCCGTGTCGAATCCGCTTTGGGTCGTGAATTTTAAGGATTGCGTGCCCACCATTACGTGCGTCGTATCATTACTGACAGATGCCGCCGCGGAGTCACTGGCAAATGTGGTCCACGCCGAGGCATTCCCCTCTGTGAGGTCGCCCACGATAACCATACCGGGAGTCGGGACATCCGTCTTAGCCTGGAATGTCCCGTCGCCGTTCCCCAGCAAGACGCTCACATTGCTATTCAGGTTGACGGTCAGAATGTCGGGCACGCTATCGACATTCACGTCCGCCACGGCGACAGACTGTGGGGAATACCCTGCGGCATAATCGGTTTTCGCCTGGAAAGTTCCATCGCCGATCCCGCGTAGCACACTGACAGTCCCGTCGTACGGATTCGCAGTGATCAGATCCAGTTTTCCATCATTGTTGAGATCTGCAATGGAAACCGAAATAGCAAACGATCCGGTTGGATAATCGTGCTTGGGATAAAATGTACCATCGCCGTATCCCAGCAAGACGCTAACCGTGTCAGACGAATTCGCTGTCACAATGTCGGATATGCCATCCCCGTTGAGATCTCCAGTCGCCACGGCATAGGGATTTGTGGGAAAATCTGGAGTGAGCGTAACCGTCGCTGGTGCGCTGGTCCGTGACGGTCCACCTGCCGTGTTATCATCCGTCACCGAGAACGTGAAGCTATCGGCCCCCTTGTAGGTGGGGGAGGGGATGTAAGTGACTTCGCCAGTGATGGGATTCAAACCGTTCAGGGTCCCGTGGGCCGGGTAAGTCACAATGGCAAACGAGGTCGCTTGAATGAAATCCGGGTCACCGTCCGAGCCAGTCAGGGTGATGAGCCTGTTGGTCCCATTGTTGGACCGCGTCTGAGAATCGGCCAGCGGTAAGTCGTTGACCGCCAGGACATTGATCCAGACCGTGACCGGGATACTCGTCAGCGCCGCGCCACCTGCTGTATTGTCATCCGTGATCGAGAACGTGAAACTATCTGGTCCGCTGAAATTCGGTGCAGCAATGTAGTTCACCGCCCCGCTGAGCGCATTAAATCCAAACAGCGTTCCGTGTGCAGGTCCCGTCTCGATCGTAAAAGTGAGCGTCTGTGTTACTTCGGGATCACCGTCGTCACCGAACAGTGTCGTAGTGAGGATCGAGTCTTCGTTGGTACTTAAAGCTTGAGGAAACGCCACGGGAGCGACGTTCACGGGCGTCGCCAACGAATCAAAGTTCTCGAAGTCTTGAACGATCGACGGCAAGTTCGTTGCAGCGGTCGAATCTTTCAAAATCTCAGTGACGATATAGTCCCCCGGAGGTACGTTCTTAAAAGAGTACCTGCCATCGGTGCCACTAATCGTGCTCCACTCGCCGACATCGAGAATCTGATTGGCATTGGCGTCCAGGAAAATCGTCCAGCCCGCGAGCGGCTGCTCCAGCGAATCAAACACTCCATTCTGGTTGGCGTCATAGTACGCTGTCCCCGAAATCGTTCCGAAGAGTACGAATTCGACGGCACCAATATCAATCGTAGCCGAACCCGAATCGTCTCCATCCACAACGCGAGTAAATCCACGCTGGTCGACCTGCGGAGTGTTCGCATCCGTAGCGCCATGATCTATTACGAGACTTCCAATATTAGGCCGATGGGTGCGCGTCGGCCCCCCGTTGTATGCAAGCGGGGCGAGATTCGGATCGATCGGGATGATCGATGTTCCGATTAAATCTCCCTGGCCGAGAGAGAAGCCTGTCGCGCTGCCGATGACTCCAATGAGATTGTGGCCATTACTGATAAAGGCCGCTGCGGAACTGATGTCGCGGGCGTTTCCATCAGTGGAAAAGTTTCCGGCCACGATCGTATCGGTCAAACTGGTAGTACCGCTGGTTTTCGACAAACCACCCCCAGCAGTGGACGCGGAGTTGAGCGTGATCGTCGAATAGCTGATCGTCAGCGATCCACCAATCGCCGCCAAACCTCCGCCGGTGGTCGCCGTATTTGCCGAAAATGTGGCATTGGTAACGGTCGTCGTATTGGCCTGCACGGCCAGACCGCCGCCCGAGCCTTGAGCCACGTTGGCATCAAACGTACTGCGCTGGATTAGCGTCTTCCCCTTTTGAACGCGCAGCCCGCCACCATCGCCTGTCGCCAGGTTACCACTGATCGTACTGTCATCGATTTCCAGCGTGACCGTCGTGGCAGGGGCAGTCGTATTATTATTCAAGATGCCACCGCCGCTGGGGGCCGTGTTGAACAGGATTTGCGCTTGCTGTAGATTCAGGAATCCTTGATTCAGGACACCGCCCCCTCCAGGTGAGGCCGCAGCATTGCTGGTCACAATCACGTGATCGAGCGTCAGGTTCCCTTCATTCAGGATGGCACCGCCCCCCTTGGCGTCGGTGGCGTTTCCCCCACGCAGAGTCAGATTCTTCAACGTCACCGTGACTCCGGGGAAGACATGAAAGATCCGATCCAATCCACTGGCATCAATGATCGTGCTGGCTGCGCTGACGCCAACAATGGTGACATTCTGCCGTAGATCGAAGTCTCCCCTGGCAGCAAAAAGTTCATTCACGCCGGAAATGGCGAGGTTATAGGTCCCGGCAACCAGGTTGATCGTGTTGGCATCAGGATCAAAGTTGGCTTCTTGAATTGCCGCTCGCAACGTCGCCAGCCCTTGGGCATCGGCGATCACTCCGTCCCCGATTACATTGTCGGTACTGTCGATCACGCTGGTTACGTGCATGTCATCCGGTGCAGGAATGTTGATCTTAAATGTACCCAGCACAGTTGCCAGGTTCTTGTTCGCGAAGACGGTATCCGTCACCTGGTTGGGAACCACACTTACTACATAGTCACCATTGTCCGCGTTAGTCCATTTCCCACTCGGCGCCAATAACTGATAGGTGGCGACAATCTGGGCCGCATCGACCGAGACTGACGTACTCTGCAACGTGATCGTAAACGCATGGCCGTCAGCGCGTGTCACCAGAAGATCGGCCCCATCCAGCGTCGACCATTTGACCGCGACATTGTCCACATACTTGACAGTAATTGTCTCAGGGGTACTGCCTGTACTCGTAATGTCGGGAGCACTCACCAACGTGGACCGGGGCGAAATCGTATCGAATCCCAACGTCTTCTGAATGTTCAACCGCCCACCCGAAAAGACCTTGCCCGTCAGGCTCGGAAACTGGTCCACACCATTCAACAATGCCTGCTTGACTTCCGCCGCAGTGGCCTGAGGGAACCGCGCCCAGAACAGTGCCGCAGTACCCGTGACAAACGGCGTTGCCATGCTGGTACCGGTACGTGTTCCGTAATTTCCGCCGGGCTCGGTACTCAGGATATCCAATCCCGGGGCCGCCAGGTCCACCGTCGTCGACCCATAATTGCTGTTGACCAGCAAATGATCCGTTGCATCGACGGCGGCTACGCTGACCACCAAATCAGGGATACCATCCGGGTTCGGCGAGGGCACCGTATATGCGGCCGGCAAACTGGGAAATAAAG
Source organism: Planctomycetaceae bacterium (assembly GCA_028291605.1). Taxonomy (GTDB): domain Bacteria; phylum Planctomycetota; class Planctomycetia; order Planctomycetales; family Planctomycetaceae; genus JAKFVC01. The sequence goes on from JAQGHS010000010.1 coordinate 31,475, forward strand.
TCGTGTTCAGATCCTGTGGTACTTCTCCCACACCATTACCTGCCGCAGCAATCAGCAACATACCCGATTGGGCGTTTGCGGCGATCACATCTTTGAGTGCCTGCGTAGACGAAGATGCAGACGATCGAATCTCCCAACTATTATTCGAAATTCGCACGTCGGGTGCATTCGGATGATTATTATCCTGATGACTTTGCCGGAATTGCGTCACGTAGTTCAGGGCACTCATCGCCTGGCTCGCATCGCCATGCAGTCGTTTATCCAGAAATTTGACAACCATGATCTGGGCCGACCAGTTAACCCCGGAAATCCCGGTTCCATTGTTACCCGTGGCGGCCAGAATTCCCGATACGTGTGTGCCGTGGCCATTCTCATCGAACGGCACCGCATCGTCGTCGGTAAAGTCCCAGCCGATCAGATCGTCCTTTTTCCCATCATTGTCGTCGTCCGTGTGGTTCATCCACGTTGGACTCTGTAACAAATCACCGGCATCGATATACCCGTTACCATTGAGGTCGGGCACCAAACCGGCATTTTGAGGAGAATTCAAATCGCGGAATGTGATCAGACCGTCAGTATCTGTTTGAATCAGAACATTTCGCAGACTGTCTGGGATTTCACCCTGGTTCAGCCAAATGTTTAAGTACAAGTCGGGGCTCGTGTAATCAATTCCCGAGTCCACGACGGCAACCACCAGCGGACTGCTCCCCGTTGTCGAACCCCAGGCGGTTGTGGCACCAATCCGATTCAGTTCCGTCTGTTGTGCAAACAGCGGGTCGTTGGGCAGCGCGGTGGCCTGCACATCCGAATTTCGCTCGAAGTAGGAGACTTGAGGATTGGCCGCCAGCGCAGCAGAAATCTCCGTCGACGTACCGCCCGACGCGCGGACCAGAACCAATCCTGGTAAACCAAGCCCTTGGACAACCTGGAAGTTCAGTTGCCCCACATCCAAGACACGTTGACTTTCTTCTACGGAAGTGACACTGGCCAGTGCGTCGGCGGTCAAGCGGACAATCCACTCCGTATCGACTGACTCTGCACCGCTAGTACCACTCTCCGATCCCGTGGTGCTCGAACTCCCCGGCGCGACCACATCAAACCATTGCGGAGCAATGACGTCATAGGCCGCAGGCTGCGCGCTACTCAGGACGATTCGTTGGTCCAGACGCTCAATCTGACGCGCAATCGTCTTCCGCCGCCGGATCCGACCGGCCCCCAGAAGATGGCTCCGACTTCGCAACGGCCAGCGCAGTCGTAAGCAATTCAACCAATCTGCGAACACCATTGAACAGCCCTTCATGACTCGAAATCAGTATACACGGCAACACAAGCTCTGATCCGAACTTGTTTTCTCGTGGCTGGCTGCAAATACCTCAACTTTGTGGCGGGGACTGACGCAAGGCTGGGAGCCGGGAATGGGACCAGGGCGGGGGACTAACTGCCAATAAATCAGAGTCGGATGCGCGGCCCGTCCCGACAACTCTGCGTCCCGTAGATCATGCCGAGCAGCATTTCAAGAATAGTGCCACCGATTACGGCACCGGACGAATTGAAGATCATTTGCAGATCCATCCGTATGAGCTGCAATGAGCCCACATTTGGTCCGAAAAATGTGGCTTGGCCCGAAATCTACCAGAGCGTTGCGCTCGCTCTTACAAATCTTCATATCTGCTCGCTAGAACGGGTGTCAAGCCAAAACAGGACTTTATAGAATCCCCTGAATTTTCACCCAATTGTCTTGTCAATAATGCTGGCGCTGACGAACTAGCGCTAGAGAAATGAAGAGCAAGAAGGGCATGCTGGCGCGATGACATCATGTGTCATCAAATTGCAGCGAATTCTTTTTAAAACGCTCTGCGGATGCTCGCCAAAATGGATCCACGTCAAAATCGATAATCAATCCGATAAGACACTTCGCCGCAACATTGTACCCGACACGTATATCTGTGATCGTTCGTCGCCCGCGAACGGTTTGGATTGAGCGCCGTCGCTAGGTAGGCGACTCCGGAACCGAGGCGCTGGCCCACCGGTTCGAACGGTTGATACAAACTGGCGTCGCGGCCGACTACGCGGACCTGGCGCGATTGGGGCACGTCACGCGGGCGCGCGTGACACAGATTATGAATCTGCTCAGCTTAGCGCCGGATATTCAGGAACAGATCCTGTGCTGATCGCCGGTGACGGAAGGGAAAGATCCAATCTCGGAGCGGGCACTGAGGACGGTGGTCGCGGAGTTGGAATGGGGCCGACAGCGACCGTTGTACAATTCAGTGCTTGGGTCGATGTGACCGACGTACCTTCCATCCCGGGCCGCTCAATTTGAACGCATGCTGTTAGCCTCGATTGATTCGCAATTGCAGATTTTACCCAGCGTCGTGAAAGTGACTTCAAGAGCCTGACTTTCCAAGCGTTTCCAGCAGCCCGATCACGGCCCACGCGGTGCCCCAGTAGTGGTAGATTTCGTCGCGAACTCTCAGGCGTTCGGGGTCGGTGGACTTCGTGAAGTTCTTGGCCGGAGTCAGCCAGGAACCGTCGGATTGCTGCGACGCGAGCAACCATTTGCGAGCGTCTCGAAAGACGGACGAGTCATCGCCGGCTCGGACCTTCACCAGAACGTAGATCACCAGGCCGGTCGTGAGGGCATCGCTTGGTACGCCTTTTTCCCACCCCCACGCGCCGTCGCCGTTCCGAGCATCGAGCAATTGTCGACGCAGTTTCGCGACTTCCTCGTCCGACCCAAACCGACGCTCAAACAAGAGCCGCATCGCCAACCATTCGCGATTATCGGGATTCGGCGTCTGTTGCCGTTGATAGGCAATGGCTTTCTGAATCGACGCAGATCTCTTTGGATCCGGTGTGTCGTAAGAGGCAAGTGCAAGCGTCGTCCACATCGTGGTCGCTTGAGTTGCCGTCGGAAGTGTCCAGCGGCGCATTCCGGCGAACTGACCGCCCGTCGTCCACGAGCCGTCCGCCAACTGAATCTGGCTCATCAGGTCGATCACGCCGTCGCGAAATTCAGGTTGAGTCAGAACACTCGCAGTCCCTTGACTGGCGATCAGCAATGGGCCCAGGGCCTCGAGGCCGCCTCCGACACGATCGAAGATGTCAACTGTCCGCTCGGAAATCTTCAGCACGGTCGCCCGATGCGCCTTCATTTCGTCTTCCGTCAGCAGCGGAGTCAGCTCCGCAAGGAACTCAGCTTCAGTTTGAAACGCGCGTAGGATCAACGGCTTGAGCTTGTCTTTCACGGCCAGCGGCAGCGTCGCCGCTTCGGGTCTGCCGAGGTCGTAATTCCGCAGCCGGAACAGAATGCGATTTGCGAGCGAATCCTTTCGAGTCCACTCGTCCCACTCCGTCAACTTCTGGGCATCGACCGTGAAGCCTTGCGCCTGAGCCGATCGATGCGACCACAGCAGGAACGGCACATGATGGCACGACATGCAGCCGTGATCTTTCATCCAGGCCACTCCCTCTTCTTCCAGGAAGGGAAGGCTGCGTGACACGGCATCCCGAACCGCAGTATCGTTGACTTGTGCCGGATCATCGGCCCAGACCATCGCGCTGAGGGTACCGAAGCAAAACAGGGTCGCAAAGATCACGCGGGTCATGCTGGACCTCACTCGTTTGGCGGTGGCGCTTCCGAGACTTGAGGATCGTCGACTAAGCTGCGTGCCGCGTCTGTCGACAATCAAGAGATTCAGACGACAGTCTACCGCCATTCAACGGGACTGTGAATCCACGCCCGTAACGTGCCAGTCGTTTGGGGCATTTTTCGGGATGGCCAGAAGACTACTCTGGTGCGAGATTCTCATACTAAGTATTGCACGACCTCACGCGAGCAGATCTCAACGACGATCAACAACCCAGATGTTGCGGTACAGCACGCGGCGTCCGAAGGCTTCAAACCAAATGGGGCCATCGGGAGTCTCCGGTCCTTTGAAGCCGTGCGGCGTCGGGCCATTGACTTCCTGCTTGTCGACCGTCTGATGCCCATTCAACTTCGCTGAGATCACCGCCTTCGATGTCTTCTTTCCTGCGCTGTCGAATCGAGGTGCCGTGAAGTCGATATCGAGTGTCTGCCAAACCAGCGGCGGCAGGCACGAATTCGGGACGTTGCTCGGGTAGGTAAAAACACTTCCACAGACGCGCGGCGCGTTGTTGTTCTTCGCCACCGGAAACTTCGACGACGTGCTCTTCTCATCGAGTAACTTACCGCGCTGCGGACTCGTCGCGCCAGACAGATCAAAGTCGAAGCCAAAGCTATCGCCGATCGCGACTTCGTATCGCGAGAGCATATAGATGCCCGCATCGGCTCGGCGCCACGGAATGTTCTGCGGCTCCCACCCAGTCATGAACTCCACGTGCAACTGGTAGTCTTGGAACCGCCGCTTCGTGACGGCCCCGGCGAGCATGTGTCCTTCAAACATCGTCGGGGCGGTCAATCCTTCGATGTCCTTGCGCTCCTCGAATGCGTCCATGTTGGGAGTCGCACCACCGAACAGCACGATCGCTCCCGCAGGAGGCTGCTGACCGAGCGTCGGGCTCTTGCGTTCCACTCGCTTCAACAGAGTCTGTCGCTCACCGCGCTTCAACATCAGGCCGTTTTCATCCAGAACCGAGCTGACTCCCTCATCCGTCAGCGAACGAAACTCCGCTCGCCCTTGCGACAACGGTGCGCTCTCCAATAGTCCATAACGCCCCCCATCCCAACCATCTCCCGGCAATCCGCCTTCGAGGACCAGAGCATGAAACGACTTCTCGCCGCGCGTCACGACCTGCGCACCGACCGACTTCTCGCCCTCCTTACCGACGTATTCCCCCTGCAACTTCAGCTCGACTCCGATCGCCTGAACATCGAACAGCTTCCGCGTCGCCGCCTCAGTCGCGGAGTCCAACGTCTGCGCCGGAGCCACTGCGGGCCACGCGATAACCAAGCACAGCGCCAAACTTGTGACTAACTTTCTCATCGAGTTTCTTTTCCCTTTAGCACCTTTGAAGTGCCGGTTTTTCACTTTTTGTTCGCCGACGAATTTGTAGCCGAGCTACACGGACGGACTGCCGCGCGACATGAGACAGCGTTCACGCCAAGATCTCCTGCACCACCGAGCCGTGGCTCGTCTCGACTGAATCTATCTTTTGCGCACTGGTGTTTAAAGCCATACCCCCCGGCTGAAGGATGCGGCCGGGGGTATGTGGACTAGCGACGTCGCGCGATTACTTCGCAATGGCAACACCGGGCGTCTTTGTATGCGCGTGCTGCGGGAAGTCGAAGGTCAACACGAGCGGTTCAGTTCCCGTGTTCTCGATTTCCACACCGCCGTTCGCCAGCGCCGCCTGAGTGATGAATCCGATCTCGGGATAGATCTCGCCGAGAATCATGTTTTGGTGGTAGCGCACGTCGAGCTTTCCGACGCGGCCGCTGCCACCGTTCGTGTGGAACAGCGCGGGGCACTCAGGGTGAAATTTCGTCTTAGCGCCAGGCTGCACGGTGAGCCGGAGAATCGAGCACTTCTGGTCGCCGAGGAAATCACCGTAAACGATCCACTTGGCGTCGACCCCGTGGCCTTTAAATTGTTCGGCCGGGATTGCCGGACGCGAATTCTTCAAGACGAAGTCCGGGTCCTGGTTCGCTGCGAAGTCGAACTTTTCAACCAAGTAATCCCAGTCTTCGTGCCGGGCCTTGGGATAGTCCTCTTCCCGGCAAGCGTAAAACGCATCCTTGGCACCGATACGTCCGTCAAGCGTAAGGTCCTCGGCCAGGAAGTGCTCATCCATCGTGACGTGCAGCTCGTGCGTGCACAGGTTCGTCGGTGAATGCAGCACACCATTCGGCATCACGAAGCCGTCATCAAGCTTCATCATTACGTGCGGTGCCAAGTGGCGGATCCCGTTGTACTCGCCCTTTCCGAAGCTCTTCATACAGGCGAGGAACCTCTCCTTCGTCACGAACGAGTACAGACCCATCGCCGTGGTGTGATAATGCGACGCACTGACTCCGGGGTTGTCGAAAGAATTGATGTCATACACTTCCCACTTTGACCAGTGCAGGTGATCCGGAATCGGATTCAGATTGTCGAACTTCTTGGACACAATCGGCCAGGTCGGATTGCCGAACAGCTTTTTCGAAAAAGCCGTGATCTTGTCACCAATGACAGCCTGCGGATTGGCGGCGATCAAATCCTGGAGCGAGATAACTTGCCCGTCCGAAGTGAGGACGTGCGCTTCTCCTTCGCGAAACGGTGCCTTCTTCGTGCGCGTATCGACGACACCCGTCACGATTGGAACGGTGCAACACATCCAGAGTTCATCGAGACCGGTACCGCCCATGTAGTCCGGATAGTACGATCGCTCGTCAAGGCGAAGGCGTCTACCTGGGGTACAAAATGTCCGGCCGGCGTAGCGGTGCAGAAGTTGCAACACCCCGCCGTACTTGTTGAGGCAGTCATCGAGAATCGAAGCAGTTCCGCCGCCGGTTCCGTCGATCACATTTTGTTGGGGGTATTCGTGCAGTTTATCCGCGAGAATTGAGGTCGAAGCAGCCATGAGCATTACTCTTCAATGAGCCTAAACGAAACGTGTCGGTTCCAAAACATCTTGGAGAGACGAAGAATATTTTCATTTTGCTAAAACGCAACGAGGCGGCCGAATGACCGAATTTGCCGGGGTTATAGCAAAGGGAGGAGTGTAAGGAAAAAACTGGCAGGAGGGAATGGCATTTGAATTGGCGTAACACGCACGAGAGAAAGGAAATCGACTGATTTGGACCTAAAATGCACGTTTGTCACAAAGGTCTTACCAAACCGTCACCTCCCATTGCAAAGGAGGACAGAAAGTTTCGGTCGATGTGACTGTCGATGTGACCGATGCGCGCCAACTGCGTTCTGTCAGCCAGCGGTGAACCAATTGAATTCCGATCCCCTTGTTGAACTTCGTATGGAAGCATCGCGACCAACTCACAAAACAGACTCTGCTGTGGAGGACGTTATCCTTGACTGTATTGTCCCCCCAATTTTGAAAGGCTGCGGGGATCTGTTAATTGGGCAACTGTTTTTTCGCATACGCGGAACTCAAGAATTCGTGCCGACTCGTGAATCGCGCCAGCTTTCGGGAATGAGTCCGACGTCAACGACTGCCGGTCAGTATTTGGGAAAGACGGCTGGGGACGGGAAGCGGACTTCAGAGGAGTTCCCGTCACTCAAATATTCCTCACGCGGCACGGTGAGTTCGGGCCAGCTTGCCGGGCGCACGCGGACGACTCGGCCGGGGCGGATGCCTTCGATGATCAGGTCAGTCTCGAAGCGGACTTGGATGCCGCTGCTGCCGAGAGGAATGTCACTTGTCGCCTTCGTGACGTCGAGGATGGCGCCTCGGGATGCCATGTGCGCAGGCCCGTAATCGCCGCCCGCATGCTTCAGCGTGTTCTCGGAGGCGTTCATCACTGCCTGGTCTCCTTTTTTGAAGTCGGAGTACAGGGAATCGTCCATTCCACCGAACAGCGTCACGGTGACGATCGCACGGCCGAACTTGCCGTACTCGACGGCATCGACAAACGCGGGCATCCAGCGGCTGCGGATGAGCGCCTTGTGCGTCTCGGATTGATTCTGCGCGGCACGCTGCATGGCGGTCTCATCCAGCCAGATGTCTGAGATGTGGTAGCGCAGGAACACTCCGCCCGGAGTGGGCTGCCAGGTGAGCCCAAGCTGCACGGCCTGGCCTGCCAGAGACTTTTTACCAGCGGCGGGCCACGTACCCTCGGCAACCAATTCGGCTACGGTCAGACATTCGCGGCCTCGCCAAAGGCGAGTGGCGGCATTGAAAGTCAGCTTTTCCTCTGTGCCATTGCTGTCTCCGCCCCCTGCTTTGGGTTCACGGCTGGCGATAATCGTCCCTTGGTTCTGCTGGCCATCGATCTCCTTCAACTTCCAGACTTTGCCTTCGCGCAGACAGAAGCTGGGCTCGTCTTCGAGGAGCAGCACGTGGTTCTCGGCAGGCCGCTCGGGTGGTCCATTCTGAGAAACCGGCACGACCGACGTCTTGGGATCTGGCGGGAGATAAGCGCGTACGTGCAAGACGGTGCCCAGCGGAATGTCTCGCAGATCGGCCGGCGCGCCGTGACGGCGGACTACGCCGTAAGGCAGCATGGCGAAAGGATGCGGCGGATTGCGGAAGAACTCACCCGTAGTTTCCACACGGAGGCTGCCACGACGATTCGCATGGTCGACGAACGCCAGCACGCCTCGATAAGACCGCGCTTTATCCAAGGACGGAAACTTATTCGCTCCTGGTTCTTGGTTCTTAGTTCCTGGTTCTTGGCTGGTGGCTGTCGCGGTCACGACGAGACAGCCAAGCAGCACGAACATCGAACTACATAGACCTACGAACTGTTTCATTACATAACCTAGTAAGAGCTATTAGCTGCTAGCGATTATATTGACAACTAAGGTGAGCCCCGTCCCGTTAGGGCGGGGGTAGGGAATCGACTCACGCTGTAAGTGAAAACCACCTCGCCACCCCACCCCGGGGCTGACGCCGCCGGGCTCACCTGTCGAATCTATTCAAGAACTATTTCACAACTCAACCGCCTTATTACTATCCCCGAACTTATCCGTTTCTACGCCCATCCGCTGAGCCATCAACAGGAGCAGGTTGCTCAGGTGGGCATCCGGGTTTGCGGGTCGGCTGCAGAGCGAGTAATGCTCACCGGGCTTGTCTAGCTGATAGCCCTTGAAGTGCCCTTGGTTAAAGTCGAGATGGCTGCCATGCTGCAGCCCAAGGTCTGATCCACCGGCGAGCACCAGGGGCAGGTTGGCGTTGCCGTGGCTGTGTCCGTACGACATACCGCTGCCGAAGAGGGACATCGTTGTATTCAGGAGCGGCTGGCCGCTGAGATCCTTCGTTTCCGCCAGGCGGGTGAGGAAGTAGCTGTACTGCTCGATCGCGAAGGTATCGTAATTTGTAAGCTTCTCGATGTAGCCGGAATCGCCGCCGTGATGGCTGAGTTGATGGCGGGACTCCGTGATGCCGATCTCGGGAATGGCGATGGCGTCTCCCTCACCACCTAGGCTGAAGGTGGCCACGCGCGTCAAATCGGTCTGGAAGGCGAGCACGATCAAATCATAGACAGTGCGGAAATAGTCACCCGCCATGGTGTGAGCAATGTCGCGGTTGGTGCGTTGGCGATCGGCGGCCGAGACGGACGGCAGCGGCGTGTCGAGCCAGGCGTCGGCCCGCCGCGTGCGAATCTCTGCCTCACGGACCGACGTCAGATATTGTTCCATACGGCCTTTGTCCGCCGCTCCCATTTTTTGTTCGATCTTGCGTACTTCGGCGAGGTTGGCGTCGAGGACACTCCCTTTGCGGCGCAAGACCCTGCGCTGGGCGCCCTTGCCACCTTTGGGTTCTTCAAACAGCGAGGCAAAGATCTCGCTGCAGCGACGCATCGCGGGAAGCCGGACGCCATCTGCTGTCCAAGCCAGAGAATCCTGCGTGATCGCAATTTCCAGCGACGAGTACCGCGTATGCATCGCGGTAATTTCGGCCATTTTCTGGTCGACGGAGATGGTATTACGATCCGTAGGACCGAGATTACCACCAGTCAGCCAGACCGAAATGCAGTTGTGATGGTGACTGAGCGCTCCCGGATGATGCAGGCCGCTGATCGGCGTGATCACGTCACGGTGCTTTTCCAGCGGCTTAAGCGACCGGGAGAACGTGTAGTCCTTGCCAGGCGTGGTGACCTGGTAATTCAGTGAGTGTACGCCATTCGCAAGATAGATAAACGCACTACGTCGCGGAGTCGCTGTTTTGTCTTCAGCGGCCTGCAGCGGCACCATGCATTCCAGGAATGGTAGGGAAATGCATGTGCCTAGGGCGCGCAATGCGTGTCGGCGGTCTAGTAGCCAGTTTTGCGAGAGGTAGGGCATGTTATTAGCTTCTTGGTTCTTGGTTATTAGTTCTTGGCCGCGCTAATTGCTAACGAATTCCCCGGAGGGGATATGCATCATAGCCCAGGGTTGCCCGCTTTAGCGGGCTACCCTGGGTAGATCGTCCATTTCGACATCTACCCTGAAAGGGTTACTTCCTGCGACAGACAAAACCCTTTCAGGGTATGGTCACTCTGGGAATCCATCCCCAGGGTAGCCCGCTGGTGCGGGCAACCCTGCGCTATGTTACATAACCCCGTTGGGGTATTAATTTGCTAGCCGCCGGGTGCCACTGGCTCTGCCAGTGCCAAGCGCCATTCGACTCGCAATGCACTGGCCAAGCCAGTGGCACCCTACGCCGTTAACCCTTTTTGGATCATCGCTCTAACCTCTTTTGCACGGGCGACTTGTTTTGGAGTGGCGTCGCTAATAATGGGGCAGCCGGGCGGAGTCTCTTTCTTCTTGCG
>JAQGHS010000051.1 GCA_028291605.1 Planctomycetaceae bacterium
CATTCTCGACCTATTCCGTGTTTCTTCTGAGGCCTTCTGTGGCTAAAAACTCCCCGCTAACCGGCGTCGTCACCTCCAGGCCTCGACTCTTCGTGAACAACGCCCGTCGGCGTTCCGTTGCGATTCCCTCCCAGCGAGTCCACAATAGCGCTCAGCGCAACAGTGTCTCCCCGGGTTGGACTTCCACAGAAGAGCACCGATCATGATGCGGATGTTGGTGGCGACGGCTGTCGTCTTGAGTTGTTCCGTGACCCCCACATCGCGTGCCGACGAAATCAAGCTGAACGGGCACACGTTCACGCTGCCCCCCGGCTTTGAGATCGAACTCGTCGCCGGTCCGCCGCTGGTCGATCGGCCGATCACCGCTGCCCTCGATGAAGCGGGGCATCTCTATATCGCCGACTCGTCGGGTTCGAACGACAAGGTCGATAAGCAACTCGCCGAGAAACCCCACCGGATCGTCCGCCTGACCGACTCGAATGGCGACGGCAAATACGATAGCAGCATGGTATTTGCCGACAAAATGATGTTCCCCGAAGGGACGATGTGGCTGGACGGTTCGGTCTATGTGGCGGCTCCGCCCAGCATCTGGAAACTAACCGATACCAACGGTGACGGCGTCGCGGACGAACGCGTCGAGTGGTTCAAAGGTAAGACGCTGACCGGCTGCGCCAATGACCTGCACGGGCCGTATGCCGGTCCTGACGGCTGGATTTACTGGTGCAAGGGAGCGTTCGCCGAACAGACTTACGAGCGACCCGGACAGAAGCCGTTCGTGACGAAAGCGTCTCACATCTTCCGCTGCCGGCCGGATGGTTCGGGCATTGAACCTGTCATGACTGGGGGCATGGATAACCCTGTTGACGTGGTCTTCACCCCCGGCGGCGAGCGAATCTTTACCACCACGTTTTTCCAAAACCCCGGTGGCGGTAAGCGCGACGGTTTGATTCACGCCGTCTATGGCGGAGTCTACGGCAAAGTGAACGCTGTCTTGGATGGCCATCCGAGAACCGGCGACCTCATGCCGGTCATGAGTCATCTCGGACCCGCCGCGCCATGCGGATTGACGAGCTATGTGTCTCCCTCATTCGGCCCTGAGTATCGCGGCAATCTCTTTGCCTGCTGCTTCAATCAACATCGCATCACGCGCCACGTCCTGAATGCCGATCAGTCGATGTACCAATCGCAGGACTCGGACTTCGTGGTGTCGGATAACGTCGATTTTCACCCTACCGATATCCTGGAAGACGCCGACGGCAGTCTGTTAATCATGGACACAGGGGGCTGGTACAAGCTGTGCTGCCCGACCTCGCACCTCGCGAAGCCCGATGTGCTGGGGGCTGTCTATCGAGTTCGTCGCAAGGCGGCCCTGACGGTGGCTGATCCGCGCGGCGAAAAGTTGGAATTTGCGAAACTGAATGCAGACCAGTTGTCCAAGCTGCTGAGTGATGAGCGTCCGGTGGTGCAAGCGCGAGCCGTCAAAGAACTGGCGATTTTGCGAGGGGAATCAATCCAACCTCTGAAGGACCTTCTGGAGCGAGATGCTGCTCCCCAGGCTCGTCTGAACGCCGTGTGGGCCCTGACTCGGATTGACGACAAAGCCGCTCGATCCGCGATCCGCATGGCCTCGCTTGATAGTGATTTTGAGGTTCGGCAGGCTGCTCTCAACTCCATCAGCCTCTGGCGTGATGCCGGTGCCTTAGTGGATTTGCTGTCGGTACTGCGACAGGGTTCGTTGATGAACCAACGACTGGCAGCCGAGGCCATTGGACGAATTGGTGATCCCGAGCAGGTTCTCAAATTGCTGTCTGCCGCGGCTGCTCAACCCACCGATCGGGGCCGTGATCACGCGATTACGTACGCCATCCTTGAACTCAACAACCTCTCCGTCACGACTTCTGGATTCCTGCAAGGTCGTACCCCAGCGATGCAACGCGCGGCATTATTGGCCCTGGACCAGTTACCGGACGCCAAGCTGGAACCGCAAAGCGTCGCCAACTTGCTCGCGTCTCCTGACCCGGGCTTGAAAGAGGCGGCCGCGTGGGTCCTCGGACGTCATCCAGAATGGAGTGACGCGTTAGTTGGATTTCTGCGAGTCAGACTTTCCGACGAAAAACTGAGTATGACCGATCGACTGGAACTCGAACGCCAGTTGGGCCAATTCGCCAAGACGGACTCGGTGCAGAAGCTGCTCGCCGAAATTGTCGCTGAACCAGCGTCTTCGAAACTAGCTCGACTGAGTGCCCTGCAGGCCATGCGCTCTGCGGGTCTGAAAGAATTGCCGGCCATCTGGTGTGCTGCACTTTCCACCTCGTTGTTCGAGAAAGAGCCCGATGAACTGGGGCGAACCCTGGCGGTATTGCGAGCATTTTCCCCACCCAAACAGCCCGAAGAGGCTGTGGTGAAGATCTATGCCGGAATGGCGGCGATCTCCATAGACCACCTCAGATTCCCAACTGAAGTTCGGCTCGAAGCACTAGCCGTGTTGACCAACATTGGGGCTCGATGGAACGAACGGCAGTTCGCGCTATTGATCCAAAATCTCGATCAGGAAAAGTCGATCACCATTCGCTCACTGGCGGCGGAAGTCATTTCGAAATCGAAGCTGACGCCGCCTCAATTGCTGGAACTGGCCGACTTGTTCAAGATCGTCGGCCCTTTGGAAGTCGACCGCCTGCTGGCAGCCTACGAACAAGGCGGCGACGACGCCGTCGGTCAGAAACTGGTGGCCTCGTTGAAGGACGCCACGGCGTTGAAATCGATCCGGCAGGATGCGTTGAAACTGCGGCTAGCCAAGTTCAGTCCGCAGGTGCAGCAGTCTGCTCAGCCGTTGTTTGAGATCCTTAACGCCGAAGCGGGGAAACAGAAGGAGCGTCTGGAAGAACTGCTGGCTGGCTTGAAGGATGGCGACGTCCGCCGCGGTCAGGCGGTCTTCTACAGCCAGAAAGCGGCGTGCGTGGCGTGTCATGCCATCGGCTATCTCGGCGGCAACACGGGCCCCGATCTGACCCGCATCGGCAGCATCCGCACGGAACGTGATCTCCTGGAATCGATCGTCTTCCCGAGCCTCAGCTTCGTTCGCAGCTATGAGCCAGTGACGATCGTTACGACGGAAGGCAAGGTTCACAACGGACTGATCCGCCTGGAAACGACCGACGAAATCACGCTGGCCACCGGTCCCAAAGAAGAAGTCCGCATCCCCCGAGCCGACATCGAAGAACTCCGCCCCAGCACGCTTTCCATCATGCCTGCGGGCCTCGATCAACAGCTCACCCGCCAGCAACTGGCAGACCTGGTTGCCTTTTTGAAGAATGCGAAGTGATAGGCCCCTGATCCACTCCCAACAGCATATTTCCCAGTAACACGAACATTCTCAGCGACAATGCCAACATCATCAACATGCCGACAAAGTACAGGACCGGAGCTAATTTCAGTACGGGGATAAACGCCACCTGCAAGTAGCACAGGAAACCCAGGAAGCTTCGGTACCGAAGGAAGTACGTGTAGATCGCCTTGTTCAAGAACCCAAACGCACTGGCTCCTACCGCAACACCCATTGCTCCGAAATCCAGGTGGTAGGGAATCCAGGGGAGATAGCCGGGGGTATAACCAACTTCGGCTGCACCGGGATAGAAGTGCTCGTTGACGACCACGGACCCATAAACGAACGGTTTGGCGGGCCACAGGCGGCGCGGGACGTACTCCCACAGCGAACTCAACAGGGTACCCCCGAAGTTCGGACCAAAGTTCTCGGAACGGCCCACGTATCGCGCCGCGTTGTCGAAGTAGTCGTAGTACTGGAGCGTCTCTTTCAGGCTCTCAAAATTGCCCTGCAGCCACGGCGAGATCAACACCATCGGTACACCCAGCCCCGCGGCCACAGCCACTTCGCCCCAAGTGAAGGTGCGGACATAAAAGTTGAAATAGATCCCGCCCGCCATGATGACTCCCACCATCGCGGCCTTCGAGCCAAAATAGGAGATCAGGTAGAGGCACAACGCGGTCCCGGCCAGCAGTACGATGCGGTCTCGGACTCGTCCGTAGTACAACCAACCCAGGTAAGCCACAAACAGGCACGTCTGAGACAACACATACCAATGCCCGCTTCCGGCACGCCCCCCCAGATAGGCCATTCGCGGACTGATCAGCCACAGGTTGCCGACGGGGCTTTCGAGCAGTAATTGCCGGAACAAGATCCCCGCCAGCACAATCAAACCGCCGAAATACAGCAGGCAGAGCACCTGCGGAGTTCGCCGTGCGACATCGCCAGTCCGCCGCCGAGCCACTTCCCACGGTCCCAGCAGGATCTCGCAGGCCGGCAGCAGTGGATTCAAGGGGG
>JAQGHS010000064.1 GCA_028291605.1 Planctomycetaceae bacterium
ACGCTGGCAGCGTCGGCCACGGGGGCCGGATTTGAAGTGTCACGGCGCGCCTTCTTTGATCCCTTCGACTTCTTTGCTCCCTTCGATCCCTTCACCCTTCGTCAGGTCTAGTAATGCAGTCACATTCTGTCCGACGACAAATTTGCTGCGCCCTTTGAATTCTTTGGACTGCTGTATACTTCGGTCGTCTTGTCCTCACTGCCAGAACTCAGACCCACCCGTCGATTGGGTCCCGCTTGAGCTGCCCCCACCCCTTTGAGCCGGCCTCGATGGAACAGGGCCTGTGCGCTACGCATCTCCGCTCATCCCGTTCTTTCAGCCGCGCGCTCGACACGAATGCTTTGAATTCTTTGTGCGACTGCGCGGGATGCGTAGTCTGGTGCGGATAGAGCGTCGGGCAGGCCGACATTCCTGATGTTGTGCACTGTCCTTCAGTCATGGTTCCGCTTCGCCCAATCGACCCCGCCCCAATCCCATATCAAAATGTGATGGCATCTTCGACTTCTTTGAATTCTTTGAACAGTTGTGCATAGAACGCGTCTTGGCATCGATCGAGAGTTGAACATGAGAACGCCGTTCTCCAGGCACACGCGAATTCTTGCGCTCTTTGCATTCTTTGATCCGCTGTGCACTGTGTGAGTCATGTCGCCCAGGGGCGATCCGGTGATCTGTTCGCTAGCCGGGTCGACTCGGTGTAAATCGCTCGCTGTGCATCCCCATAACAAGAACTTGCTGCGCTCTTGCATTCTTTGTTCAACCGTACACAAATCTCGCCCCAATCGCGGTCGCGGAACGTCGTCAGCCATCCGACAGATCAGCGGCGACGCATGAACTCTTACGAATTCTTCTACCACCCGCCTTGAGTCGTGCATTCTTCGAATTCTTTGGGCGGATGTACACATCTCTCGTCAATCGGCATTGGGCACACAATCTTTCCCCTAAGAAAGCGCGCACGATGTGCGCCCTCGAACGGGTCTGTCGTTCGAATGTTCGTTCCGTATGTTTCGCCTTCAAGCCTGCGACGTTTATCAACTTGGGGTCGGGCGTTCAAATTTCAAAATTGGCCGGTCGTCTGGTATTCGAGTCGCCCCTTGGCAGTTGGCCAATTTTGAAATTTGAACACCCGACCCCCGCCTTGTCTTAGGCGATCCCCCTTCGCCCACGACACCAATCGATCATACGCGGAGACGCCAGAATCGCCAAAACGGCGCGGCCATTGCCGGGGTGCCCCAAATTCCTGATTCTGAATTCGCGTCTCTCAGACCGGTGCCAAAGAACCTGTACCATTCCGCGAAATCCGGTGTGAACTCTTGTATGATAACGGCGAAAGTTCTGCGCTGGTCGGCCGGGGTGCAGCGCGCAAGCCGGCAGATTCTTATCAACTCAGGTATCGACAACATGCGAAGAGTTTACATCGTCGTAGCAACGGTCGCCTTCGGCTTCCTGGGTGGCTGTTCGAAAAGTCCACAACCACCCGCGACTGCGCCCAGCGCCGCCTCTGCGACACAGCCAGTTCCGGTCGTGCTGCCAGAACCTTCTGGCGATGTTGCGATGGTGGAGAGTCCCCAGCCGACAGTCTCGGCCGAAGAAGGCCCAGCGGCCAATCCCACGGTCGCGCCAACTGCGGCCCCTGTCGTCACGCCCGCTGAATCAAGCACATCTGTAGAGCTGAAGCAGCGGGAGATCGGTTTCGACAACGAGTCGGCCGATGGGATTTCCTATCAGATCATGGCGCCACCCAATCCTGATCCTGACGCCGATACCAATCAACGCAGCATGACCGTCTATGGTGGTCCGCACTTCAATCTGCAAGTCGAATTGGGCTCGTATGATTTTAAGGCGTTTGTCGCCGGACTGCGGGACACAGGCGAGGTCACGGTCGTCGACGAGAAACCCGATTCGCTGATTATTAAGAAGAACGTACCCGACCCAGTGGACCCGGACAAAATGCGGGAAACCCATGCCGTCTATTTAAACCGGACCGAGGGCTATCGCGAATTCCGCATCTATAGTCTCGAAGCGGATGAGAAGTCGAAGGTCTGCATCTACAGCCTGAACGACGTCCAGCGGATGTTGCAGAGCGGGTCTAAGTTCGTCCTGACCAAGCCACTGCCGACGGACCCCGCTGAGTTGTGCGAGAAACTGCACATCGAGTTGCGTCGGAGTCTCACTTTTGATGAGCCGGAGCGGAAGGAATTTGTCCTGGCTGAGTTACCCGACTCCAATATTGGGACGGATTCGATGTTGCCGCTGTTGTTGAAGTTTCCCAGCCTGATCGCAGTGGACGCAGGCTCGTCGCCCAATCCGGAACCCGGCAAGTATGACATCAAGGGAAGCAGTTGGTCCGTGCTGGCAAAATTGCCCCAGTTGAGGCACTTGGATTTCCGCAGCAGAGACGCCAGCGATGAAGCCATCGCGATGATCGCCCAGATCACCCAGTTGAAGAAACTGGGGATCGGCCACTGGACCCTGAATATCGAGTCGATCGCGCCGCTGGAAAAATTGCAGGCCTTGGAGGAATTGCAGATCAACGCGGGAAAGGTCACCGATTTGGGACTAGACAAATTCCCGCTGCTCCCCAAATTAAGAGACTTGGCGATCGAGGGTCAAGACGTCACGGCTGAGAGTCTGACGGGAGTTGGCCTGCGACGCCTGGCACTGCTCCCCCAGTTGCGAATCCTGCAATTCTCCGCTGAGCCGCTGGGGGACGCGGGATTTGAGGAGCTCGGCAAGCTGACATCGCTGGAAGACTTATTTGTTAGTTGTGATGACGTGACCGAAGAAGGAATCTCGCATTTAAAATCGCTCGTCAATCTACGAAAACTGACGTTGTCATCGGAGAAGATCTCCGACGCGGAAGTTGCTCACCTCAGTAGTCTGACGAATCTGAAGTCACTGGATATCGGGTCGCCGCAAATCACTGACGCGGGGCTGGCGCATTTGAAGCCACTGACCAACCTGGAAGTACTTGATCTAACCTATTCTAAAATCACAGACGCCGGGCTAAGCCATCTCCGTCACTTCAATAAACTCAAAGAGCTCAGGTTGATCCAGACCGGAATCACGAGTGCGGGGATCGAATCCATTGTGGCCCACAAGCAGTTGGAAATCCTGATGTTGTCCCGGACAAAAATCACGGCCAAGAACGTGGAAAAGCTGGGCACATTGAAATCATTAAAGCAACTGTATTTGGAAGTCGAGCCGCCGCTGGGCGAGGCAATTGTCGCGAAATTAAAGGCCGCCTTACCGAAGTGCCATGTCTTCGCGAAGTAGGCCGTTCTGCCGAAATCACGACGCAATTGGGTACCAGAGTTGGTCAGCGAATTGTCGGGAGCAAGGAGTGATGGCACTGCGGCGCGAACCTGTGCCGTCCAATCCTGAAGCCCGGTCCGCGGTTTCCAGACCGGAAGGCGGATAAGGTGCCACGAACCAAATCTGGATATTTGGTTCCTGGCACCTTTGTTTTCGCCCCGGATGAACTGATTCGACGATTGCGAGGAGAATGATTAACTATGGATTTGATCGAACGAGTGAACAATGATTATGACACGGGAAGAATCACGGCGCATGATGCCGCCTGTCAGGTTCTGGCAAACATAGATCCAACGGGGGGAATGAGCCAGCTGGATGGACTCCGCATCGCTTTGAGTTCCGCCATTGCGAAATATACGGAAGAGTATCATGAGTGCCAACGATCGACAGCAATTCGAGTTCCAAC
>JAQGHS010000533.1 GCA_028291605.1 Planctomycetaceae bacterium
CCTCCAGTTGCTCAGTTGAGTCGGCCCGCGGACATTCTCGCAGAGCATATCCGCAAGAGTCGGATGCAGGATCAGACAAGCCATGCAGGATAGAAGAACTCGCAAGAGATCTTCGGCGAGGACCGCAAACACTGGAATTTTTACCAATCCTGGGACACCGATTGTTTGCGGCAGCTTCTGTCGGCCATTTGGTCGTCATCTCTGATTCAATCCGAGAGCCTTTCGGCATCTCGCTAACAGTTCCAACTCATTGGTGGCGATGAGCCGTGGTTCGCAGAGTCGGAACTGCTGGTGAGCTCGCTCATCATTTCCGGCCAACGCGTAGGCCAGGACGAGGAATGCTCGCGATTCGTCGATCGCTGCCTGGGCGTCCGGACTGCCGGAAAGGTGACTGAACTCCTCTTGAAATTCGCTGATCAGTTCAACGGCCTCATCAGCCGAATTCTCCTCGAGCGCGATGATTCCGTTGACGTATTCACGATAGATCATCGCCAGTTCAACGGTGACCAAATCTTGTGATTGCTCCAGCAATTCACGAGCCCGTCGCGCGTCACGTCGATACTTCAAGACGGTTTTGGCCAGGTCAATCAACGTCACCGACTGTTCTGGGGACAATTCAATCGCTTCCTCATATTTGCGAATCACATCATCCAGGTAGGGCGATTCCAGGCGCTGATTCGTTCCGGCTGTTTGATTCGCTGCCCAATGGGCTTTATTGGCGATCAGATACAACACGGCATGCCGCCCGCACACAAACCATTCCGGAATATTGTGCCCGGCGATCAGTCCATCGTGCCGCTGCAGTGCCGCTTGAATATCTCCACGACCTGCGAGAATCTGAGCCTCGCGATAGGCACGCTCCGCAATCGGCAGACTCGCAGACTGCAGGGGCAGCAGCCTTTCCACTTCATCCCAACGATACCAAGCTGCTGCGGCGACCAGGGCATCATAGCGACGCTTGCCTTTGCTTCCGACTGCCGACAGGACGGCCAGTAGAAGGGGAAAGAGCAGCAGAGCCAGTCCGACAACCAACGGAAGCCAGCCGCCGTCGAACAGACCAAAGGCGACTCCGGCGACTCCAATCAACGCGGTCTGCAATGACTGGGCATACAGCTTCCGCAGCATCAAGAAGAAAAACTGCAACTGCGACATTCCCCCCAGTCGAATCATCTCTTCCGGCGAAAATGGGTTGTCCGGAACCTCGATATGATTGATCGCGGCGATGTTGTCCGTGTGTGCGACAACATCGGACCAGCCTCGATCGATCATGCCCCGCTGCGCGTCGGCGACCGAGTTCGCTTCGATTTGATGCGTGACCCGCCGTCCCTTAGGGGACGTACCCGACAAGTAGTATTTCGGCATGGGTTCAATTCCGATGTTTGAAAACAAGGGGACTGGTATCGCGTCCTAGCTTAAAACGGTCGTCCCGGCCGATGAAAACGGAGTTAGTTCTCAGAGCAGTTTCTAATACTGAACTGGGACATGCTGAGTAGCTCGTAATATACCGGCCGTACTTTGAGCGCGTCTGTTTTTACTCACCAGTATTCCGTTTGAATATGAACATGCAATCGCTAAACAGCCAGAACTCTTGGCGAGTTCTGTTACAAATCTCTGGCGTCGAAATAAATCGCTCCGCACCGGGCAAGAATGGCATGGGGAATCTCAGGCGAATTGTCCCCATTCAGCAATTGCCATGCGGACTTGGCGTGTGACGTACGCAGGTCGCGAAATGTCTCACGCGGCATCATGTCCGCGGACTGCTCGGCGATCCATTTGCGGGTGGCAATCCACGCCTGTGAGATCGGTAACCGCAAAGCAAATTCCTCATCGCGCGGCTCTGCGGTGCAGGCGTACCAATCTGATTCCAGCAGTTGCGAGAAGATCGGTGGATACTTGGTGACGGTCTCGGTAACTCGCTGGCAGTAGTCGTCCCAGATTTGTTGGATCGCTGGTGACGGATTGACTTTGGCCGCAATCAAGAGTGACGTTTCGATGATGTCGTCGATGAAGTGCTGCTGCAGAGGTTCCGTTTCAGAGGGACCGCGATATCCAAATCGATAAGATCGAAGCTCCGTGCGTTGGCCACCGTGATCGACTCCGTCCAGCGGTACCGCATCCTGATTGAGATGGGCGAATCCCTTGCTCATCAACCGCGCCAATCGCGTGGCCCCCGGCCGCACTCGAGGCCTGTTGATGAACTGCTGGGCGAACAGCAGATACCGCACGTCAGCTCCCAGGTCGCCTGAAAAAGAGAGGTGCAAGGCCACATCAGCCGGTTCGACAAACAAGCCCAGTCGTTCCAGTAGCAACGGCGCCAGGACCTGTGGCAGATAGGACCGCGACGGTGGAAACGAGACCTCGACCATCGAGCGATATTCCGGGCGGCGCGGTGATGGGATACCGAGTGTTCTCAGCGTTTGTTTCCAGGGAAGCGACTCGTGTTCTCGCTGGGCGGAAAACATGAGTTGCAGCTCAATGCCACATGGCAACTGCGATTGTTCTCCGAGTTGCTCGAATTGAAAGAGCGGGCCGATCAAGTCTTCTCGCCCGACGACCTGCAGCAATCGGGCCGCGGCCAATGCGCCCGGGGATGGTGCGTCGAGATGAGCCCGGGTCTGTGACCACTGCTGTGCCGTAAGTATCCGGTACTTCAATTCCGGGGCGTCCGCAACTTGCATCACCGGCAGCGTCCACTGACTGGTCACCATCGCCGGCCGGCCCGGCAGTTGAGTCCAACGTGATTTCAGATACAACAGGCGCTCCGCTCGCAAGTCGGCATCATGCGTGACGGCAGCGGCGGCATGCTCAAGGACATAGTTCCCGCAATTGGCCTTGGCCACGCCCAGATGTTCGGCGTCACGCAGCACATCAGAAATCAACAGCTTGCGGCAATAGGACAATGGGGCATGCTTGCACAAAGCACGGCGGATGTTGCCGAGAGCTCGCGAAATCAGGCGGTTTTCGAACTTGTGCTCCACGAGCGACTGATGATCAATGCTACGGACAGCCCCGCACAACGCGGTGACATCCAGGAGCGACCCCAGATCAAAGCCCAAAATGGGCAGACTTCCGCCCCCGAGCAGCAACTCCAGCAAGGCGGCTTCAATTTCAGCCGAACGCTGCCCTATCCGCTCGATTTCAGTCGGCAGGAGGCCATCCGGCACGCACCAGAACCCACATTCCAACAACGGTTGAGCCGCCGCAAATTCCAGGCTCTCGACATACCCAAATTGCCTGGCCAATGCGGTTGCCCCGGTAGGATGCTGAGCTGCCAGATGGCACAAGATCTCGGGGGTCAGCAGCATGCCAAAGGCGATATCAGGAGACTGCTGCTGTTCTCGATACCACTGCCAGAGTTGATTGGCGGTGGAGTTGTCTCCCGAAAAACAGCACTCATGACGAACTTCAAAAGCCCCAAACCAGGGCTGCAATTCGGAACAGCGCTGACTGAAGCACCGCGCGAGGATTCGCGCCGCATTCTTTTTCACAGCCGGCGTTGGGGCATCCAGCAACGTCAGCAGTCGTTCAAAGACGGGGAGTTCCCCTACTCCCGGAATCATACTGAGTGCATCGAGAAGCACTGGTGACAGCGACGATTCACGCGTGAGCAATTCAACCAGCCCATCTCGATAGGCGCGTTCGGGTAGGTGCTCCTTCAAATGCTCGACGGCGATTGCTCGTTCCGCCCGTACCTCGGAACTCAACGTTGCCCCAATCGTTTCGGGGCTCAGAGTTTCGCGAATCGTCTGGCTGAGACTTGTTCCCATCGGGCGATTCTCGAGGGTCTGCTTGAGGCATTAGCGCGACATCAACAAGCTCAAATTCACTTCAAGGATTCCAGATACGCCAACAAATCAACAATCTCCTGAGACGTTAGCTGATCGATCAGCTTCTCGGGCATCAATGAAATGCGCTGCGGTGTCCGCGTCTCGATCTCTTCGAACTTCAAATCGTGGATGCTTCCGTCCGCGACGCCAATCTTCAGCTTCTCGGATTCCTCACTTAAGATCAGCCCGGTAAGGACTTTTCCCGAAGTCAATTCGAAGGTCCAGGCCACGAATTGGGGCGACATTTCCAGGCTCGGTTCCAAAATGGACTGAGCCAGTTTGCGACGATCCATGGTCCGGGCGATAGTGGTCAAATCAGGGCCGACTTTGCCTCCTCGGCCGTCAACCGTGTGGCACTTCGCACATCCTACTCCTTGCATGTCGAAGAAGACTCGACGACCGGCCAGAGGATCGCCGGGTGCCGCGGGCTGTGTCCGAGGTTGCACGCCGGGTTGCAGCGTGCGCCGGGGCCCGACCCCCAATTTGGCATACCAGCCCAATGGATCTGTCGGGCGGCCCACTTGTTCCAATTCGCTTTCCGTCACCCCGGTCTTAGTTCCCGCCAGGGCCAGTCGCACCTGTTCGAGCAATTCGCGGTCGGGGGGCGAGTCGGTCACCGACGACAGGTTCTTGAGCCGTGTTGCCAGTTGCTGGAGGGCCGGCGAAGGCTTGCCGGCGGCCGCTGTGCCACGGACTGCCCGCAAGGCTTCGGCTCGCAAGGCGGGGACATCACTTAGAATCAGTTGATCCAGGAATTTTCGGACGGGGCTGTCCGGCTCAGCAGTTTTCGCCGTCTTCGACAAACCTTGCACGGCATCAGCTCGCAGTGATAATTCTTCGCCTTCGTCGCTGGCGATTTTCAATAACAAGTCTGCAGCTTCAGATAGTGACGATAGCTGTAGAGTGCGAATGGCTTCACGTCGCAGGTGAAGATCATCGACCTTCAGCAGTTTCTGAAACAGGTCCATGGTCAGGGCAGGATCACTGGGAGAAACCATGCGCAGGGCCAGTGCACGTAAATTCGCCGGCAACTCTTTCGTCACCAGCGGGACCACGTACTTCGAAGCAGGCGTCTTGTCGAAGTCGACCGGGCTGATGCCATCGAGCATCTCAATTGCGGCCAACGTGGTCAGGAACAGATCGCTGTCGATGTTCTCGTCCTGCAGGAGAGCTTCCACTTGCGGCTTGAGTTTCGTCAGCTTTTCCTCAGCCGCCCATTGCACCGCCAGTCGGCGAATTTGAGGCAAACTGTCCTTCAAGAGGACGGAGACAATCTCCGATTGTTTCGGAAATCGGGCACGGCCCCCTAATGCGATGGCCACGCGTGCGAAGAGGATGGCCTCTTCGGAATCGGGTGAAATCTCCGATGTTGTACGACCAAATCGATCTCGTGATACGAACCCGCCTCCCGCAGAATTCGGATCATTCGCCGTAACATTGCTCGGCTGCGCATCGCGTTGCCAGGTAATCCAGAGATCTCGAAATTCGTCTTCGTTAGCGATCCTGGAACACGCTTCGACGGCGAGACTTTGAATGAATGGATCTGTCGAACGATAGATGGTCAGAAACTGACTCAATCCCAGCCGGGATCGGAACTGTTCACTGTCCCTCTTCAGCAGACCGTAGATCGCGGCCAGACGTTCCTGTGGTGAGTCGGTCGCAATTTTCTGTGCGCCGGGGCGATTATCGATCGTGGCGAGAGTGATGACTTCATGCAGACACGGGAATTGTTCTTCCGCGCGAGAATCTAATAGCCACTTGCCGGCCTCGGGAATCACGCTGCGATCTTGACCTTGCAGGGTCACGATCACTCGACGGAGTGTGACCAGCAAATCTCCCGGCGGTTCCGGTTGCGAAGCCACTCGAGCAAGTGCCCACAAGGCTTCCAATCGCGATCTCATCGGTTTTCGAGAATCCGCGACTTGCAGAGTCAGCAACTCCCGTCCGGCAGTGGACTGGCTCAGGTAAAACGCCGCGGCTCGGCGCACTGGTAATGAGGGGGAATTCAAGTCGGAAAAACGCGCATTCAATCCAGCTGGAGCTGCAATATCGGCGGCAGGTTTTGTTCGCGGTGCAACAGCCGAGATTCGCCAGATGCGGCCCTTGCCATGCAGCTTGTATTCGCGCGAGACCCAGTCGGTACAGAACAGACTTCCGTCCGGTGCGACGGCCAGGCCGACTGGTCGGAAGTCCTGAGTTCCGACGACCAGAGGTTCCGCCAACGATTTGAACGATGCCCCTTCAGGAGTCAGCTGGAAGCGATCGATTCTGTGGTCGCCCCAAGTACCGACAAACAGGTTGCCGATGTATTCAGACGGAAATCCATCGGCCTCATAAGCGACAATTCCCGAGGGCGCTTCTCCGGTCCCCGCGACCATGGGCAGAGTCCCGGGAATTTCACCGTTCCAGGAAGTAAAGGGATGCAGCCCCTTCCGGCCGTTGCGGAATCGATAGCCGTAATCGCCGCCCGGGATGATATGCAACAGGCGGCACGGCGGACGGCTATCGGCGTCGTTGTCGACCGAGAACAGCCGGCCAAATGCATCGACGCAACTGGCATGTGGATTCCAGAAGCCGGTTGCCCAGCGTGACAGCTGGGAACCGTCTAGACGGCAACGATAGATGTTCCCGCCTTCGGCTCCTCCGCTCAGTGTCGTTCCATCCGTACCGGCGATCTTGTAGTCGGCCCCCAGGTTCTCTCCGAAGCCGAAGAACATCCAACCCGTGGCATCCAGCGCGATCCCCGCCAGACCGTTGTGAGGATAGTTCCCCGCCGTGTCGAGACTGACCAGGACTTCTTTACGGTCGGACTTCAAGTCTCCATCGTCGTCATGTAATAGAACAATTTCTCGACGCGTCGCCACATACACGGAAAGCTTCGGCGGCACCGTCCCAGTCTTGTCCGTGGGCTTCGATACAACCGGATACCACACAGGCCGCACGGCGACGCTCATGGCATGTACAAGGCCATCCGCGAAGACCTTGATGTCGTCAGCGCTGCCGTCTCCATTCGTATCCTGCATGACCAGCAATCGGTCCGACTTGTGACCAGCATATCCCTCTGGAGGAAAATGTGTGTTGCTTTCGATCGCCCAGACACGGCCCTGCGAATCGATATCGAGGCCCGTCGGCGTGACGATTTGGGGATGCTCGGCGAAGAGTTCGATCTTCAGCCGCGGATCCATCACCTTGGGAATGGGACGCGAATCCTGTGCTTGCAGCATCAACCCGGCGGACTGCCAAAAACCAAAACCCAGCACGACACACAACGCCCACGGTCGATATCTCATATCCGATCACTCCAGCCATTGCGCTTTGATTGGTGTATTGCGAGTTGTCTGCTCCGTCAGAACGGGCAAGGATAACACACTGGCACGGCAAGTTCGATCACCAGCGAAATCAGCCGCTGGGCGCTAGCCTACGGTTTTGAATAACTGCGGACGTGATCTGCAGGGGCAATTTCGCTCGGAACCGGACGCTAACGCGTTCCGGCTGATTCGACGAGGGCTACGGCGTCATGACCGCGGAACGATCAACGACTGTCTTTGATTTGCCGTCCTCCTGCGTGGGCGGTAAACTAAGTCCGAAGAGACCGAGGGAGCGGTGGCCCTCGTTCGTGAATCGAAATATCTCACATGATGGAACGCCAGTGAGCCAAGTCGTCGAAACTCTCGACACCAAGTCCGTCGGTCCCGATAAGCATGTCGTGGCCTTTCTGGACATCGGGACCAACTCGGTGCGCATGCTGCTGGCTCGCATCGATCCCAATCACTCCTTCTCGGTGATCTCACAACAGAAGGAAGTCGTCCGCTTGGGTGAAGGCGAGTTTCGCGACAATCAACTGCAACCGCAGGCGATTCGCCGCGCCGTGCTGGTCTGCAGCCAGTTCGTGCAGATGGCGCACGCCCATGGTGCTCACGAGATCGTGGCCGTGGCGACATCCGCTAGCCGCGACGCCAGCAATCAGGCCGCGTTCTTGCGTCGTCTGGACCGTGAAGCACACCTCGATGTGCGCGTGATCTCGGGTAAAGAAGAAGCTCGGTTGATTTATCTGGGGGTGGTCAGTGGACTCAACCTGGGCGACAAGCGAGCCCTGTTTATCGACATTGGCGGGGGCAGTACCGAAGTCATCGTAGGCACTCAGTCGCAGCACGATTTTCTCGATTCGCTGAAGTTGGGAGCCATTCGGCTGACGTCGCGATTCTTCCAGCCCACCGATGTCGGCCCGGTTTCTGATCGGCTCTACCAGCAAATCAAACAGTATGTCCGAACCTCGGCCATTCGCACGCTGCAACAGCTGAAACAGTGGCGGACAGATATCGCCGTCGGCAGTTCCGGGTCCATCTGCAATCTGGCTGAAATTGCATTCCGGATGGTGCACCGCCGGCCCTGGAAGCGCGACGACGTTTTAACTCTGAGCGATCTGCAGCAGATTATCCCGCGGTTATGTGAATGCACGTTGGAAGAGCGTGCCAAGCTGCCAGGAATCAATCCGGAACGAGCCGATATCATCGTGGCCGGTGCGGCGATTCTCGAAACGATCCTCGAAGAGCTGGGCGTCAATGAAGTGCGGGTTAGTGAGCGTGGCCTGCGCGAAGGGTTGCCGATCGACTACTTGTCGCGCATGGAGCACTTGCCGCCGCTCGAACTGCGATCGTTCCGCGAGCGAAGTGCCTTTCAACTGGGACGTTCCTGTGGCTTCGACGAAAACCACGCGCGAACAGTGGCCCGCCTGTCGCTGGAGTTCTTCGATTCAGCCTTCCAGATCGGGCTGCACAAGATGGGCGACTGGGAGCGCGAACTCCTGGAGTACGCCGCCTTGCTGCACGACATTGGCGCGTTCTTGTCGTACTCCAAGCATCGCGAGCACTCTTACTACTTCATCCGAAGCGCCGATCTGCTGGGTTTCGATAACACCGAGATCGCCATCATCGCGGCGACCGCGTTGTTTCACGGTAAGTCGCTGCCGCAAATGAAACATCGCGAATTCGCGGAACTCGACAAGCGCGCGCGAAAAATTGTTCGCTCGTTGTGCATGTTCCTGCGAATGGCAGAAGCCTTGGATCGCAGCCATACGGGGCCTGTGACGAGCGTACGGTTTTTCCGTTCGGCCCCCGAGACCATCTCGCTGGAGATCGTGTCACCCGTCGAGTGTCAGTTGGAACTGTGGGGTGTCAAACGTCATGAACTGTCGTTTGAGCAGGTGTTTAAACACAAGCTGGTCGTCATGCCCAAGGTTGAAACGTCGCTGTAGACCCGATCCCGGACTCACTCGACCCGATAATCGGCCGCCAGACGGACAAATGCCGCCAGACCCGCATCGGTCAAGCCGGTTGAATGCACGAGTTCCAGTGTCCCCACACAATTGCTGTGGAGCTCACGTGCGGTTGCGTGAATTCTGCCCCGGCTGTCATAGCTGTAGGTCAGCTCGACGGGCGAACCGGCAGGCAGATTTGGGGGCAAGCCAATGATGCGAAACTCCGCTATGTCCGTGCAGGCCTGGATATCCGGAGATTCGCCCTCCAACAGTCGCAATGTGATGGAACTGGGGTTCGACAATGTTGTTACGAACCGCTGAGTCACACGTCGCGGAATGGTCGAGTTGCGCCGGATCATGATGTGGTTGACTTGATGCTGCGGGTTGACCGGATCGGTCACCACAATCCCCAGCGAATGCGAATTCACGTCGGTGGCTCGAATACCACGCAACCGCTTGAGGACTGGATGTGCCATCGATGTCTGGTCGCCCGATGCACGAGCCTCCAGAATTGCGGCGTGGATGGCCGCACCCTGGGCCACAGCCAAATCGGGATTGAGATCGCGGGAGGGGGTCTTGCCGGTAATGCTGCGCAGCATCCACGAGACAATCGGCATATGCGTCGAGCCGCCGACGAGTAGAATCTCATCCAACTCGTTGGGCTCGATCCCTGCTTGTTCCAAGACCAATTCCGTTGTATCACGAGTCCGCTGAATCAGATCCGCGGTAATAGTCTCGAATTCGGCTCGGGTCATGGATGCCGACAACAACCGGCCGCCGGACAGCGGCAGATCGACCATCACCTGCGGTTGATTGCTGAGAGCACGCTTGGCTCGTTCGCAACGCTGTTCGAAGACCAGCTTCTGGTGGGGATCTTGACGGGGATCGTAGCGGTCGCGCTTGGTGAACGTGTCGCCGACATGCTGTACGATGCGATCGGTCCAGTCGAGTCCCCCCAGCCGTACGTCTCCGTCCGTCGCAACGACGCGGAAATGGGTCGGTGTGTACTGGACGACGGTCACGTCAAAGGTCCCACCACCAAGGTCATAGACCATGATGGTCTTTTCCTTGTCGGAGACCTCACCCTTGCCCAATTCCCCCTTCAACCAGGCATAGGTCAACGTTGCGGCAGTCGGCTCGTTAATGATGTCAACGACATTCAGCCCGGCGATCTGACCAGCATTTTGTGTGGCTCGACGGCAGAGGTCGTTGAAATAATACGGGACGGTAATAACTGCGTTGGCGACAGGGCCGAGCTGCTTTTCGGCGTCGAGCTTCAGCTTCTTGAGGATCAGTGCCGAAATGAATTCCGGATTGAGTTGCCGGCCCATATAGTTCAGCGAAAATCGAGCACTGCCCATCTCGCGCTTGATGGACTGCACAACGTAGCGCGGATCGGACTGGGCAATCCGTTCTGGACCGGGCCCGACGGTGACTTGCCCATTCTCGCCGAGAATCACGATCGACGGAGTCGTGACCTGCCCCTCACTGTTCTTCACAGGGATGGGCACACCGGAACTGTTCAATTGGCACACGGAAGAAAACGTGGTGCCTAAATCAATCCCGACGGTCTGGCCAGGGCGAAACGGAATGTCGATACTCGGCTCACTCACCGGACGCCTCGGCAGTCAAACAGGAAGCTCATCCTCACGGGGGCAATGGCCATTGCAGTGGGGGACTACTTTTATTCTAGGCGACGTCCAGCAAGACGACGAGATAAATTATAACTGCTTTTCCCAAAAGCAGTTATCTACCGCTATTCGTTCGTCCTACTTTTGCTACTCGGCTGATGTGCGTTCTGTCTTCGGTGGGACAGTCCGCGGTGTGGATCGTAACGTTCGGACTTCGACTCGTGTGCCAAACGGAACTTGCGGCCAAAGTTGTCCCGCGGGCAGAATCTGGAGCCTCATTTGACCACAATTGTCTGCCAGGCGTTCTCTCGGGCCAGGTAAAGGGGCAGCTTGCGGTGGCAATTCGCTGATCGTTCCACGCCGGATCACCTGACCAGGGAATAATAGCTCAACTTCTTTTCCAGAGGGGAATTGCGCCAACTGACTGGTGGGAATCTCGGCGAAGACATACGGCTGTTCGGCGTCGAATAACTCGACGATCACATCTTGCGAGCTGACCATTTCACCGGCGGATTTTGCAAATACACCCACGGTTCCGTGTTTGGTGGCGGTCAGTGTCAGTGTCGGCGTTTCCGCATCGAGTTGAACGAGCGCGGCCTGGGCCGTCGTGATTCGAGTCTGAATCACGTTCACGCCAAACGCCTCGTTGATCTGGGCCGAAGCCCCATCCAACTGCTTCTTGAGAAAGGCCAGCCGTTCCTCGCACAAAACGACCTGTGCTTCAGAGGTCTCGACTTTGTTGCGGGTTGTTTCACGTTCCTGCAGTTCGAACAGGAAGTCTCGCTTTTTGCCCTTCGGTTGCCGCATGTCGGCGAACGTCAAAGTTTCAAACGGCAATTCCATCTCGCCCTTCGAGGCCACTTGAACCTCGCTGAGACGATCTTCGGCCTCAGCCAGCATGACTCGGTTTTCTGAGGCATACAGGGCCAGACGCTGGTCGAAGCGTTTCTCTTCGTAACCGGCAAGTTTCAACTGTGTTTCAAATAGTTCAGCCTCCAGCTTCGCTTTCCGATCGGCGATTTCGACCGACGCCCGCGCCTGGGCTTGCCGGAGTTCGGCTTCCAAAGCGGCGATCGTACTCTGCTGATTGATGCGCGACGCTTCCAGTGAAACATCGCGCAAAATGAGTAACGGCGATCCCGGCGTAACCACCTGACCGGGCTTCACCAGAAGCTGGGTAATTCGTGCCTGGCGTCCCGCCTTGATCGATTCATTGACGGAGTGGAGGTAACCGGAATGACTTTCCTGGCGAACATTGCCCATCCAGAAGACAAACGCGGCGCTCGACAACAAGGCAATGGTGCCAAACAGCGCGATGCGCTTGATGGAAGCGGGCGGACTCGAACCGGAGTTCGTGGCAGTCTCTCCGTTGGCAGTCATTCCAGAATTCATAAGGCGCAGTCAAGATGCGGAAACGAAACGAGCCGTGTATGTTGTGACATCGGCTTTCATGTCG
Organism: Planctomycetaceae bacterium; assembly: GCA_028291605.1. GTDB lineage: Bacteria > Planctomycetota > Planctomycetia > Planctomycetales > Planctomycetaceae > JAKFVC01. The sequence goes on from JAQGHS010000533.1 coordinate 12,172, forward strand.
GATCGGCCTCTGAGACAAATGCGATGATTCAATCGAGAGTGGCCCGCAGAGTCTGCCAGAAACGTCCTGTCGTAATATGGGTTTAGCGCGGGGGATATTCTGCAGCATGTAATCCACAAACCCATATGTTGCATTCTGTTACGAGTCGAAATGACGGTAACTCTTTTGCAGAAAGACCAGAGTTAGCATCCTACGTCTTCCCAGCTTCGTATTTCTTCGTGTCCTTTGTGACCTTCTGTTCAAAAATGAGATTGGAACAGAAGGTCACAAAGGACACGAAGATTTAAGAGCGCGCCAAAACGAAAAAACCTACGGAGTCCCTGAGTGAAAACACTCAGGGACTCCGTAGGTCGAAGTCCAAGCAGCGCGATCGATTAAGAAATGGCGATCACGGAGGGGCGATACGAGCCATTCGGGCGCGGCGTTCAGCACGACGGCGGGCACGGCGATTCATGTCACTGGGCTTTTCGTAGTATTCCCGGCGGCGCATTTCCTTCTTGACCCCAGAATGCTCCACCAGTTTACGAAAACGACGGACTGCTTCTTGAATCGATTCCTTTTCCCGCACTCGCAGCTTAACCACACAAACCTCCTCGATCGACGCACATGCTAATTTGTTTTGAGACCGTCCGCAGGGCTCATCGAATGCCTGTTCAGGCAGTAAAATTAGAATTCTCTCCCTGCGCACTTCTCGCGCGGGAAGCGGCAAATCATAACCATCTTGTCGTCAGCCGCCAAGCGAAAAGGTGAGGCATCCAGCGTGTTTTTGGGAAATTGGCGCGGTTCGGCGGAGTTCTATTGCTAACTTGCCGGTGCTGTAACTCGCCGCCACTGGGCTTGTCCCAGTGGTTCCCGCGCTTCTGCACTACCCCCAGCTTCCAGCCGATTGTCGTGCAAAAGCGCGAGAACCACCCCCGCAAGGGGGCGCGTACTTCATTCTGGCAGACGAATTCTTCACGGCCCTGCCCTACTGGCGTTCAAACTGAAGCTCTCCCTTCAAGAGGATCGGCCGTAACGTGTCTCGCCAGATGACATAGCCCGCCCGGGTCATGTGCAGATTGTCTTCCTTGAAGATGTCCTTCCGCGGACTGCCTTGTTCGTCGAGCATCCCGGGAGCCAAATCGACAAACGTCAGCCGCTTGTCCTTTGCGCATTGCGCCTTGATGAGCCCATTGGTCGTCTGGGCTTTCGGCCACAGAGCCCACCGGCGGATACTGGGTTTGATCGACAACACATAGATCCGGCAATCGGGAAGAGCTTCGTGTACCTTCGTAAAGAATGCTTGAAATTTCTCAGCCACATTCTCTGACGAGATTCCTTGCGCAATATCGTTGTCTCCCTCATAGAGCACGACCGCCCGCGGTTTATAGGGCAGTACGATGCGATCAGTGTAGTGCAGCGCATCGTTCATATTGCTCCCGCCGAAGCCGCGCGGGATGACGGTCAGCGGAGTCAAGTCTTCCTTGATGGTGTCGTGCCAGCCACGCATGCTGGAACTGCCGATACACACGATACCGCCAGACGGTGGTGGTGACTTCAGGTCCGTGGCGAGGTAGACCTGAATCTCCTTCTCAAAACGATCGGGATTCGGGTAGGGCTTGCTGACGTCTGCACCAGAGTCTTGCCCGACACAGGGCACGCAGACGAAGCCCACGCACAATACCAAGTAGCTGGCCAGTCTTGTTGATCTCATACGCCCGTGTCCTCATTCGTGGGGCAGAATCTGCCCCCAATGTGAAGGTACATCAACTGGCAGACCGCTTGGATAGAGAACCGGATCCGCCATAACGAGGAAGCAGTCGCAGCCTGTTACGTCACAGGATCTTCGCATTAAGCGGCGCGGCGTTCCAGCGACAAGCCCAGATCGGCCACCGGTTGCCGCCGCCAGGCCCACCAGGTTCGTGCATTCTGGGCTTCGAAACACTCACACAAGAGGAGCATCAGTTCGAGGCACAGGATGTTCGCCCGGTCGACAATGTGGCGGGCACTGCGTTGCCCGATCCCCTTGACCAGCAACTCCAGTTGGTCGAGGTGCAACTGCAAGACCTGGCGAGGCGTCAGATGAGCGAGAGCGAACGTTTGGGCCAGCTTGGAGATTTCTGAAGCAAAACCCGAGGTCCCCGTCATTACGTAAGTCCGCAGTAATTCGCGGTAGATGGACGGCAGTTCGGGGGGCAAGATTCCTTCCAGACTGCCCAACTGCTCGGCCGGTGCCTCGTTCAGCAACTGACGCTGCTGCAGGATCAGTTCTGTGCATTCTTCCCGTTCTCGATCCAATCGCTGACGATCAGCCCAATTCTGTCGCTGACTTTGCCGGGAGGCCGCTCGCTGCTGAATTGTACGATCGATTAACAGCAATAACGTGCTTGACCGCCACAAAGCCGGGCCAACATAGAGTTCGACCTCGGCTTCACAAGCGGCCTTCCACAAGGCGTCGGTGGCCGACAAGGACAGAACCAACGCCGCGTCCGTACTGCCGGCAGCACGGACGGCCGTGCAAAAATCCAGGGCATCGATGCCGCGTGGCCGCAATTCTCCGCCCGCATTTACCACCAGAATGCAATCGAACGATTCTTCCGCCAGTCGCTCCAAGGCTGCCGAGGCCGTCGCGAATAATTGCATCCCGGGCAGAGATCGATTCGCGACTCGATAGAGTGCCGTGATCTCCGCGGCGACCGTTTCATCAGCCCCGACGAGCAGCAGGCGCTCTCCGTTGGTCCAGTCTGCTACTTGAACCTGCAGACGCGGAGCAGCCTTGAAGAAACCATCATTCCCAGGATTGGCCATACGCGCCCAATCGCAGCGTGAAGAAGTAAAGTAAAGGGAGCCCCGCGCGGGTTATATACGTCGTTTCGTAGAAACGTGTCAATCCGAGCCTGTGCCAAGGCGAGCGTCCGGCGTAAGCCGGATGGTTTTTGGCGATTCTCTGGCACCGTGTGATTTGATCCAAACAATCAGACTCGCATCCGAGACGATATTCATCGAAGTCACGACAGGATGATCGGTTCACCCAGTGTTTGGATCAACTTGCTTGCTTATTGGACGTCGCCAAAAACCATCCGGCTCACGCCGACGCTCGCCTTTTCAAGGCTTAGCTCAGCCGCTGCCGCAGCGCTTCATTTTCCGCGCGCAATCCGGCCGGTAGACGATCGCCAAACTGTCTGAAGAATTTTTCGCGTTCGTGAACTTCCAGGCGCCATTCTTCACGGTCGACCTTGAACAGCTCCGCCTGTTGCTCGGGACTCAAACCCAAATCTTCCAGGTTCAGTGCCTCGGCAGTGGGCATATAACCTAACGGCGTGGTGACCGCTTCGCCCGTTCCCTGGCAACGTTCCACGATCCATTTCATCACGTGCATGTTGTCGCTGAAACCAGGCCATAGGTAACGGCCATTCGCATCTTTGCGGAACCAGTTGACGTGGAAGATGCTGGGCATCTTGTCCCCGCCCCGTTCTCCCATATCGAGCCAATGCTGAAAGTAATCACCCATGTGGTACCCGCAAAACGGGAGCATAGCCATGGGATCTTGTCGCAGGACGCCCACCGGCCCCGTCGCCGCCGCCGTCTTCTCGCTGGTCATCGTGGCACCCAGGAAAGTGCCGTGTTGCCAGGAAAAGGCCTGATAGACCAGCGGCATCACCGAGGCGCGCCGGCCGCCGAAAATGATGGCACTGATGGGCACACCCTCGGGACGCTCCCATTCGGGTGAGATGCACGGGCATTGGCTGGCCGGTGCGGTGAAGCGGCTGTTGGGATGAGCGGCCGGGGTCGCTGAGCCGGGCTTCCAGGCGTTACCCATCCAGTCGATGCACTCTGCCGGAGGCGTTGCGGTCAGCCCCTCCCACCAGACTGTCTTATCAGGGCAGAGGGCGACATTCGTAAAAATCGTATTTGCGCTACAGGCCGCCATCGCGTTGGGATTGGTGCGCGGACTCGTCCCCGGTGCC
>JAQGHS010000103.1 GCA_028291605.1 Planctomycetaceae bacterium
CCTGGGGGTTCCGATGCAGATGGCGATTGTGCTGTGCGTCGAACTTAATGACGTGTTCGCGTACTGCTGTGGGAAGGCATTTGGCCGACGCAAACTGGCACCGCAGACCAGTCCGAATAAGACGATCGGCGGCGCCCTGGAGTTTGCGGTCCCGGCGCGAGTATTTACCGGAGGGTAAGTGCGTGATCAAAAATAACCGGCAGGTGAGCCCAGTGCCGTAAGGCCTGGGATTCTTCGTCCGTCTTCGGGTGTCCGATGCGAATTCACCCCCACATTACCGCATTGGTATCGACACATGCTAAAAACACTGGAAATATGATGAAATACCGCTCCCCTCGCCCTGGTACTCCGGGGAGAGGGGTCGGGGGTGAGGGGCACTCCGAGCGTCGTTCGACTCGGTATTTCCAGGTACTTGTTCTGTTATTGCAATTTCAGGACCGTGAGTCGCAAGTTGATCGTGCCCCTCACCCCCAGCCCCTCTCCCCGGGGTACCAGGGCGAGGGGAGTTAGAATCACCATAAGTTTCGCATGGCAATTGAAATCACCCCATGGATGACTGGCAATACAAACCGGCTCGCGACCAAGCGCTCACTCCCGCAGAGACGCTGCGGAGCCTGCAGCGTGAGTCTGGCCTGGCCTTTGCCACCACGCAAATGATGTGGCGCATGGCAGTCTATGCCTATCTGAAGACGTACCACCGCCTGCGGGTGATCGGCGGCGAAAACATCCCCGCAAAACCACCCTTCGTGATGATTGCCAATCACGCAAGCCATCTCGATGCCCTGGTCCTCGGGGCCGCATTACCGTGGCAACTGCGTCGCAAAGCGTTTCCGATTGCCGCGGGGGACGTCTTCTTCGAGACCCCACAAGCCTCCCTCTTCTCAGCGATGACGCTCAACGCGCTGCCCATGTGGCGTAAACATTGCGGACCCCACGCCCTGCAGGAATTGCGCGAGCGACTGATCAACGAACCGGCGATCTACCTGTTGTTTCCCGAGGGCCAGCGGAGCCGCGACGGAACGATGGGCCCGTTTAAACCCGGCTTAGGGATGATGATTGCCGGCAGCGATGTCCCTGTCGTTCCGTGCTACCTCGATGGCACATTCGCGGCCTGTCCACCCGGAACAAAATGGCCTCGACCGTGGCCGCTCAAGTTGACTGTCGGACCGCCCGTAACCTTCCCCGGCGTCGTGAATCGACGAGCCGGCTGGGATGAGATTGCCACCACGCTGCAAACGGCCGTGCAAGCCTTGAGGACACCGTCGACAGTCGCAGAATCGTAGGATGGGCCCCCAGTCCCGTCTGAGCCCGTAACCTTCGACGTGGCAGATGATCGACGCCCGCGAGCTTCGCGCAGCGCACGGGTTAAATCGCTTCAAACCGTCCAATTCATTCTCAACGTGGACTCTCATCATCAACCCGTACGCTGCGCTAAGTTCGCGAGGGCCTATCGTATGTTAGATCGAATGTGACAGTCCCGGATCGAATAGGCGTCCTGTAGACCCAGCTTGCACAGCAACCTTGGCCACCCCGCGCCCGGCCCGAATCTCTGCAAGGACGTTGAGATCGCCAACGTCGCGCCGACGGTCGACTTCGCGTTCTATCCCGATCAGAACTATGTCGGTAATGCGCCGCGCTAACGGTCCTGCACATTCCGGCCGAAGAACGAAAGCTGGACTGAACGCGGGATGGTCCTGTGTCACCCCGCGATAAGCTGTTAAACGTTATCGTAAGATCTCTGGTCTCGAGATGCCGATCACGTCGAATTCGACGATTTGATCGTGAAGACCTCGTCGCACCACAAACTGTCCAATCTTCATCGACGTTCCTGGACGCTGGTTTAAGCTCGCAATCGTCGTGATTAATAAGACAATATGATCCGGATCGATTGTCAGTCGAGTGAGGCTTGGCAACGCGGCGCGAAAGATCACGTGATCAACAGTTTGGAGTTGTTCTGAAGTGACAATAAGTCGTTTCGTCGCCGAGTTTTTGGCGCCACTGATCAAATCGCGCACCGAAATCTCGGTCACCGCGACTGAAGTCCGTCGCTAAGAATTGTGCCGCTTCCTGCTGGTCATTCCTGATTAATGCCTGAAGGAAGGCAATCGCTACCGGTGTCGAAATGGCGTCGGCGTCATCGGTCCAGCCGCCAAACCGAAAATGGTCAAAAGTGGTCATCGCCGCACCGAGCGTCAGCAGCACAAGCATCGAGCACTGGAAGAGGATGAGTCCAACGATCAGATCCTTCGGCGGGGGTAATTCAAATGGAAGTTGGCCCGTCAACCAGATGGTAACCACCGCGATAACAACAAATAGAAACTCCAATTTGTTGACGTAGACGCCAGCAAAGATCAATGCGAACGGCGTCCATAGCACGACACGAAGGTGCGTTAGAAGTGATGCTCTTTGAACGACAATGGCCATAACGGAGATTCAAGCTTCCTAACGACCAGGTTACCCCCGCATTGTGCAGCGCAAGTGACAATGATCACCCCTCAAACCCGGCCCGCGGCACAATGTCGGGTTGAACCGCTTATTAGGCAAAAGCTTGACGCAATACCGTGACCGCAAGCACTGGCCAAAAGCCCCATTGGATGAATGCCAGGTCAATTCTCGAGGGCTTAAACCGGCGACGCAAGACGAGAAGGACCGTGCAAAGCCAGAACCCGAGCACCGCGACACCCACGACGCGAGCGATAATGCCACCGTCGAGGATCAGAGCTGCAAAACATCCTAGCGCGGCTTGCGTGATGAGCGCGTTGCGAATCACACGATCATACTCAGCAGAAATCATATTGCGCGCTTCACCCATGTTGATTCCTCACTGCCTAACGACCGGGTTACCCCGCGTTGTGCCGCGCGAGTGACATTGATCACCTCTCAAACCGGCCCGCGGCACAATGTCGGGTTGAACCGCTTGATACTCATCATGGCCTCCTGTTGGGGGAGGCTGTCCTAAAGTTGTCGTGATGCCCGAAGGCTCACACGGCTGGATTGTGGTCGAGCCGGTTAACGGGCTCAACCACCTGACCAACAGGAGACCGCTGATGAGATTCTATCAACACCCCCAATCCATACTACTGCGGAGTCGACCTGCGTGCCAGAACAATGAACGTCTATGTGGCCGATGACGACGCCCTCACCCCGAGTGACACCTAACTGGACACGACGCGATTCGCGAGCCAACCCTGTTTGAATCGCCGGAGGTGGGGCACGGATGAGTTTCTAGGAGAGTCTGAAGCACGCTCGACGCTGGCCACAGCCCAGAGCGTGAGGGCTGAAACGCCTCAGCGACGTCCACGCCTTAGTGCACAGGTCTGTTCGGACAGCCGTGGCGATTGCAAGGTCACCGCGGCCGAACCCTCGATAGATGTTTGGTGCATCGCACCGGCCAGAGTCCAACTCACAGGGCCGGGCGAAACGACACCGTTTGTAGAACCACACCGCAGCGCCACGCAACCAGAACGAAGTCAGAACTCCGTCAACGAAATGTGTGGGGAAACTTTTTCACAAATCCTCACTGCGCTCAACGTGCGCTCTCTTGACAGCGTAGGGCCATATAGATGTTAGGCGTCCTTGACGGGTGATTTGTTCGGTTGCTCGTCTGCGTCGCCATTGAACTCACCTGCCTTCAGTTGACGACGCAACCGGCGATCCAAAGGCTCACAGGGAAGTGCGTAGCACTTCGTACCGCCGATATAAACCGGTTCGTGGTTCAGTGCCCAAGGACAGTCGTCGTCAAGGACCTCATA
>JAQGHS010000110.1 GCA_028291605.1 Planctomycetaceae bacterium
CCGATGCAAAGTAATTTGCCAATGACATTGCCTCTGCGTCACTCATGTTGAACTGCGGCATTCGCAGGACAGTGGTATGACGCAACTTGATCGGGTTCTTCAGGAAGTCATACAACCACGGCGTCTGAACCTTAATACCTTCGAGGTACAGCGGCGGAGGAGAGGACTGCCAGGCCATCGAGCGGTTGGGCTCTTTACTGGCCTTCATGATGGCTTCCACCAGCCACTCGGCAAACTCACCACCACGGGCCGGCTTGAAGCTGACGCGGTTCGCTTCGGGAACCAGCATGCGTGATCCGGGAACCAGCAGCTTGTCGCCGATCTTCAACGTTTCCCACAGGTCGTAAGCATATTCCCGATCGGCCTTATCGGCTTCCGGATCGGCCGCCTGATACAGCAGCCCGTGGAAGCTGATGATGGGCAGTTCTTTCTTATCTTCCGTTGTGAAGGTCTTGCCGGTCTTGGCTTCACGCGGCGGCTTCAACTTCAACAGCAGATCGAGTCCCTCTTGGAATTCGGCTGGTGCCAGTTGATGTCCATCGATTGTGGCCGTATCGACCCCGTACTTCACTTCCGGCAATTCGAGAATGTGACAGCCGGTGCAGTTGAACTTCGTGATCAGCTTCTCGCCTTCAATCCGATCCTTCGCCGGGCCGGTTGGCTGATACAGATATTTCTCGGACGGCGGTTCGGCAACGAGACCCAGAATGAACGTCGAAACGGCTTCGATCTGGTCGTCATTGAACGGGAACTTCGGCATCCTCAGGCGTTCATCGTAGCCCTTGGTCTCGATCTTCTTATAGTCGTAGCTGCGGGGAGCCCGCAGTTTCTGCCACAGGAAGCCCGGTCGCTCGCCATGAGCGATCTGCTCATAGAAGTAAGCGTGCGTGGTTTCCTTTTTCTGGACGACGGGATCACTGAAGCCGCCACTGACGGCGAGTTCCAGCGTATGTTCGGCACGGTCGTGTGTGCTGCTTCCATCGGGTTCGCCGTGGTGATGCAGGTACTCAGCGATATGCTCGACGGCGAGTTTGTTCTTGCCCTTCCGACCCCAGTTCTGGAGGGCGGTCCCAATCGGACGAGCCTTGTCGAATCCAGGAATTTCGTGGCAACCATAGCACCCGTAGCGGGAAATTGTGCGGCGGCCAATGTAGTTCAGGAATTGTTTTTCGGTCAGCTTATGGCCTTCACCGGGCTTGCCAGTGTAGAGTTCGATTTCGTCGCCCTTGATCAAGTCCTTGTTGGTCTCGGGGTAGAAACCCTGAGTCATCACGTGATCGACTTGTTCCTTGGTCAGCACCTTGGAGAGATACAACGCGGCCAATTCATTCAAACCGCTGCCATCCTTGACGAGGGCCTCGAACTTACCGGGCCCCTTCGACAGCAGATAAGCTGCAATGTCGGCCGCGGGATCGATGGTCTTACCAGCTTCCTCGTAGGTTTCGAGGTACAGGTTTGGCATCTTCGATCGCGGATGATGCAAGTGGGGATTGCGAACCCAGGTGTAGAGCCAGTCACGACCTTTATCGCCAGGCAGCAGCTTCTCATGCACGCGGCTGAGATTCGGTCCAAAGTCTTCCTTGATCCCAGGGAAGTCAGTGTGTGAGTGACACGACAGACAGCCTCGTTGTGAGAAGAGCGTCTTACCGCGTTCAGCGTCCGCCTTGTAGTCTTTGGCCGGAGTCAGCAATTCCACGGGTGTGGACTTGTCGAACAAGTAATGCACCAGCGAATTGATTTCGACCGGCGTCAGCTTGGCGTCATGACCATCCAGTTGCCCTTCCAAGTGGAAGAACTTGGGCATGCGTGTTTCAGGACGGAACTTTTGCGGATCCAAGGTCCAGTTCTCGGTCCAGTCGTTGGTGGTCTTCTGGGCGATGTGGGCGAGGGACGGTCCGACTTTCCGCATTTCACCCGGCCGGGCCGAGGGGTCGTTCTTTAGCTTTTCGAGTTCTTCTGGTGTCGGCTCCAGTCGCATGTCGGGTCCGATCGGCCTCACACCGTCGAAGCCATTGATTTCATGGCAGCCGAAGCAACCGTACTGACGAACGATGTTGTAACCTTCGAAGACTTTCGGCGCCGTAGCCCCAAACTTGGGATTCACTCCCAGTTCGACGACACTGTGGTGACACTTGATACAACCCGACTCCGTGAATCGTTCGGGCGACATCGGGAATTCCCAGAAGTGGTTATGGAACCACTTGTTCTTGTGCTCCCAATCGTGGGCGACATCTGGCGAATTCGGTGTGTGTGAGGCGTTCTGGAAACTCGTCCCCGAGCCCTGCCCTTCGTGGCAGATGGTGCAACCGAACTTGCCGACGGGATGTGGGCTGGTGGCCGTCAGATAGACGTCAGTTCGCGGATGAGTTGAGAACGGTTGCTTGTATTTATCTGCTGGGAAGGCAGGCACGCCCCCACTCTCGGTCATGTCGATACCCTGGTGGCAGGTGCGGCAGCGATCGAACCGCGCCACATCCTTCATGCCACCATAATTGATCGTCAGATTGGGTAGCCAGTCCTGCTGGATCCGGATCGGCGAGTTAAACCCGTCGAGGATCGGCAGCTCCATTGACCAGCGTTTCCAACTCGACAGTGGCGAGTCAGGCTTGAGCTTGTCGTATGCTTTATGGGTCTGCTGGAAGGCATTCTGCAGTTTCTTCAAGTCAGCCTGGACTTTGGCTTCATTGGCTTCCAGGGCCCTGACCTCATCCAGATCCATGGCGTCCAGGTCCGCTTGCTCGCGCTTGCGAACCTTTTCGTCCGGCTCGTCAGTAATGGTCTGTTGATAGGCGATCTTATCCCGCTTTTGCAACGCATCGCGACGGGCAGTGACCCGCTGCAGATTCAATTCAAATTTGCCGACTTTTTCAGTCGTCTTGTCGAAGATCCGCTTCAGGCGATCCGCTTCGGACTGAGGCTTGTTGTCTCGAACGGCCAAGTCGTAATTGGCGCGATCGACTCCCTGTTGCGCCTTGGACGTCTTCGTTTCCAGGTCCGCACGAGCAAAGTCACCCAGCACCTTACCGAGCACCGAATTGACTCGGTCGCGGGCAGCCTGCACTTTCTGGAGGCTGGCTTGCGCCTCCTCGATCTTCTTTTTCAGCTCGGCGACGTGCGAGTTATACGCGGGCGTCTCGATTTCCTTTTCCTTCGCCTTCAGCTTTTCAGCTTGAAGGGTCTGGAATTGATTTTGATAGCGGCGCCATTCGTCGTCGTGATCGGCGGCCATCATCCAAATGGAGACCGCGAGCAATGCGACGGAACTCCACGCGAACACCTTGTGTGTTGCTGGCAGACTGTACCAATATTCTTCCGTGGCGGGCATATCGTTGGGCCTTGTAAGGCGTCTTTCGGGTGAGACGAGGCTCACCGTAATTGAGTCGGGTCGTGTTGCCAGGTCGTGTCAATGGGCCAGAGTCATTTCCCCTGGCGGTTACTCAGCAGACTAGACGTCTCAGATATTAAAGAACCATTCGGGGATGCCGACAATGTATTTCAAACTGAATGACCACCGCAGCACCATCTTGATGGGTAGCGACGCCATAAACAGCAACAGGTTGCTGAACACAATAAACCGGATGAAGCCCATCTTGACCGCGAACGATCGGAAGATCGTCGCCGCGAGCAGGAATGGCACCACAGCCAGATAGAACAGACAGAGCAACAGCCCTAGCCATTCTCGTTGCAGGATGAACACGATCTTGGTGAACTCGTCCGCACCAGCGGGAGCTGTCGGGATTCTGGATTGCAGCCAATAAATCCAGAAGTATTCTGACAGGTTGACGTTGTTGAGCACTTCCAGCTTGTGAGCATCCCAGGGTTCGTAGATTCCGAAGAAGTTCCAGTTGGGACCTCGCAGGAACGTCCCCAGGATGATCATTCCCACCCACAGCGGCAGGAAGCCAAACATGAACGTCAGAATGGCGAATTTGCGTTCGTTGAAGGTGTAGTAACCGTTCCCCAGCTTGTTGAAGTCGATGTAGGGAATGGCCATCAAGCCGACCAGGATCATGCTCGGCAACACGACGCCCGCCATCCACGGATCGAAGTACACCAGCATTTCCTGCAGGCCGAGGAAGTACCACGGTGCCTTGGACGGATTCGGTGTTTGAGCGGATGAAGCGGGTTCTTCGAGGGGAGCCGGCAGCAACAGAGCCCAGGCGACCAGGATCACGGTCACGACGACCATGCAGATCAATTCCGAGTAGACCAGATCTGGCCAGACCAGGATCTTGTCGTTCTTTTCCTGCTCGAATAGCGGACGACCGGCAGCTCGACGTTCGTCGTTGTCGACGGCGCGTTTGAAAGCCAGCCAGGTAAAGAACCCGACGATGAACAACATCGACACGATCGGCACGTTGTCCGGCTTGCCGACGATCTGCCGGAAATCATAGTCGGTCATGCTGAGTGTCAGGAACAGCACGGACATGTTCAACAAGACCCAGCCGACGGTCTCTTTAACGAACCACTTTCGCAGCAGAATGACACCGACGAACAACACCATCGTCAGGGTAAAGTACGGGACGGGTGCGGCACCCAGATCGATGAATTCCTTGACGAAATTCGGCATCCGGATATAGAAGTGCTGCGGGGACGACGATCCGGTGAGGTGCGCCAGGGCGGCCATCAGCAACAGGCCGCTATACGCGCCCCAGCCTGCGGCTTCCTTGTCGCGGTGCGGATCATTTTTCATGATCCGGGCCGTCCACCAGATGTTCATCAGCGCGAGCAGCAGATACAGCCATCCGAGGCCGAAGATCACGCTGGACGTCAGGTCTGGATTATGTGTCATTCCAAATACCACCGTGAAGTCGCCGCTTCACTTCGTCAGGTTCAATTTCAAAACAGGTCGTGCAACCACGCCGCAGACGACTGATAACTCGGACCACCGGTTCGTACTTACAAGGGCTGGCTGATACCACCGTCTTTACGGATACGCCAGAAGTGGATTGCGATCAGCAATGCCACGACGAGCGGAATGGCTACGCAGTGCAGAATGTAGAAACGATTCAAAGTCATTTCGCCCACGAACCGGCCACCCAACAGGATGAAGCGGGCATCGCTGGCGTTAGTAATCAAATCGAAGCCACCAATATTCAACAGTTGGAAACCCGGACCTTCATGCCCCAAGAAGGGCGTCGCACGGGCCATATTGGAACCGACGGTAATAGCCCAAATGGCTAGTTGATCCCACGGCAGCAGATATCCGGTGAAGGACAATAGCAGGGTCAACACCAGCAGCAACACACCGACTACCCAGTTGAACTCACGCGGTGGCTTGTAGCTGCCGGTGAGGAACACTCGATACATGTGCAGCCACACGGTGATGACCATCGCATGGGCACCCCAGCGGTGCATTTCACGCATCACACCGAGTGTCGTCACGTCACGCAGCGCCAAAATATCGTTGAAGGCATGCTCCAACGTCGGACGGTAATAGAACATCAGCAGCACGCCGGTCACTGTTTCCGCGAGGAACAGGAAGAACGTGATTCCGCCCATGCACCAGGTATACGAGAGGGCAATTCCCTGCTGCTTGATCGAGACCGGATGCAAGTGCAGGAAAAAGTTGGTCAGCATCACAACGATGCGGTTTCGACGATCAATCGGCGCTGGGTGCCGGAAGATACTCTTCCAGATCTGCGAACCGCGAATGTACTCGCCTACCGAGGCCATGCAGTCATCCTCATGCGACCTACGTCGCTCTAATCAACTATTGCAAAACGCGGCCGGGAATTCCCAGTACGGCGGTTACCGCACAGACTCACCTGACGACCACCGGGACTCTAAATTTTCAATAAATCCTCTGCGACGCAAATCTGTCACGAATAGGTGACCTGCCTTGTGTCGCAACCGGATTTATTGGTTAACCAATTTCCACGAATGAAGCCGGGTCTGCCCACTGTCCCATTTCTTCCTGGAACTTCAGACTCTTGTCGACTTCCAACATTCCATCTTCTGCCAGCCGCAGGCCAACTCGTTCGAGCGGACGCGGCGCGGGACCTTCAAAATTGATCCCATTAATATAGAAGCCCGAGCCATGGCACGGACATTTGTATTTCTGCTCGCCATCGAGCCAACTGGGCGTACAACCCAGGTGAGTACAAACCGTTGACAAGGCATAGATCAAGTTCTTGCCCTGATACTTGTCCGTGTGCACGATCCAGATGCCGAACTGAGCCTTGAATTTCTCAGAAACGGTACCGAGGTCGAAATCTGCTGGCGGACCGACTTTGAACTTTGAAGGCGGTTCGGTCAGCACATTTGGCATCATGAATCGCAACGTGGCGATTCCATAGATCGCTGATGTGCTTGCAAAGGCAGCCCAAGCGACCCAGAACGGAGTCAGGCAGGCCGCCAGCGCGGCGGACAAAAAGTTGCGTCGCGTCTCGCCTGCGGGAGCCTTCTTCGGAGTCGGGGCCGGCGGTTTGACCGGCATCGGAGGGGCAGGTGCCTTGGCAACCGCTGCGGCGGGTGCAGCAGGAGTGGCCGCGGCGGCGGGTTGACCACTGCGTACGGCTGCCAACATTTCGGCGACGGATGGTTTCGGGCCGGTGGCTGCGGGCTTCGCAGCAGGAGTGGCTGCTGCAACCGGAGTACTTGCCGCTGCGGCTGGAGTGGCAGCAGGTGCCGCGGCTCCCGCTTTGGCGGCACGGGCGGCAGCCAAAATATCCGCGGTAGATTTGGGGGCGGCAGCTCCCGCAGCAGGTGCTGGTGCGGCAGCGCCGGCTTTGGCAGCTCGTGCTGCGGCCAGAATTTCTGCAGTGGATTTGGGAGCACCGGATGTGGCGGCCGGAGCCGGTGCTGCAGCGGGAGTCGGTGCCGCAGGGGCTGCCGGCTCGACAGGCGCAGCTGGAGCTTCCGATGCAGCGGCTGCGGCAGCAGCGGCCTTTTCAGCCCGTGCTTTCGCGAGAATTTCCGCCGTCGTGAGCTTTTTCTGAGGAGCACCACCGCCGGAGTCAGTCGACATGGCAAACCCGCTATTACGACAATCGAATCCGTCTCGGCGGATGCCGGACGTAGGAAAACTTACAACGCAGGGAACAAGGCAAACAGAGTCGGACTTCAGTCGCCACAGCATAAAGTGGCGGTTGAAATTCTTCTATGGAAACCGGTATGGGTATTCAAAGAGAATGTCCGAACGGAGCTTATCCGCCCTGGATCCTTCGGAATTGTGTCATCCCTTCGGCGAACTGACAACCTTCAAATGAATTTGTCTGATCGATTTCCCACATCCAAGAAGTCCCCCCTGAGCGGTTCCCACACATGAGAACTTTGCGCCAAATGGGGTGGACTTAAGTTGTTGCAGTGAGCATAACTTGCGGGTTTCTCCGGAGTTCAAATAACAATCCCGCAAGTTTATCGGGCCATCATTGCGAAGCCATTTTTAGCCCGCTATTCTTAGCGGCGTGTGTCCTTTCAATCGACATGATTTTCTTGGGAAATGCTGTAGATCATGACTGCCCCCATTCGCGTTGCGATCACCGGTTCGGCCGGACAAATTGGTTACGCCATGATTTTCCGTCTGGCGTCGGGTGAAATCTTCGGGCCGAATCAGCCCGTCATTCTGCATCTCGTCGAAGTCCCGCCGGTGATGGCCGCATTGGACGGCGTGCACATGGAACTGGATGACTGTGCCTTCCCGACCCTGCACGGCGTCGTGAAAGCTGACAGCGATCATCTCGACGTAGGTTTCAAGGATTGTAACTTCGTCATCTGCGTTGGTAGCGTGCCTCGCAAGCAAGGGATGGAACGAGCGGATCTGATCCGCATCAACGGTCCCATCTTCACCAATACAGGCAAGGCCATTCAGTCAGCCGCTGCCGACGATGTGCGAGTCCTGGTCGTCGGTAATCCGTGTAATACGAATTGCCTGATCGCGATGCGGAACGCTCCGGAAGTACCGACCGATCGCTGGTTCGCCATGACGCGTCTCGATGAGAATCGCGCCGTTTCGCAGCTTGCCCAGAAGGCCGGCGTTGCCAATGCTGCCGTGCAACACGTGGGCATCTGGGGCAATCACAGTGCGACCCAGTATCCCGACTTCTACAATGCGAAGATCAACGGTCGGCCGTTGACGCAGACGATTAAAGACGAAGCTTGGCTGAAGGGCGACTTCATTTCCACCGTTCAACAGCGCGGTGCCGCGGTCATTAAGGCTCGTGGTGCCAGTAGCGCGGCGTCGGCTGCGAATGCCGCTCTGGATACGATCAAGAGCATCATTCGTCCTACCCCGGTTGGGCATTGCTTCAGTGCCGCAGTCTGCAGCGATGGCAGCTATGGTGTTGAAGCCGGCTTGATCAGCGGTTTCCCGCTGACGACCGATGGTCTCAAATGGAAGATCGTTCCGGATCTGGAGATCAATGAGTTTGCCCAAGGGAAGATCGACATTACGGTGAACGAATTGAAGACCGAACGTGATACCGTGAAGGATCTCCTCCCGTAGGTCAGGCTGTGCCTGACGATGTCGCCTGACTCTCTGAGTCGGGAGCGTCCGAAACGAGGAGTACCCGACTCGGAGAGTCAGGCTTACAGGTTCGGCTACGCCTCACTGAAATAACAACGCCCGGCACCGCATCTCGCGGCTGTCGGGCGTTTCGCTTATCATCATGTTGTTCGCGTGTGTTAGTTCCTATTCGTTGGATGCTCCTGGTAATCTGATTTGGCTAAGAAGAAAAAAGCCCGAGTTCAATTCCGCAAGAATCGCGGTCACGCACCGTCCGTGCCCGATCTGACGCATCAAGTGCGCACCCGGGGCTTGGAGGCCAACGACGCCCCCTCCAGCGAGCGGGTCTCGGGCAAGGGCGAGTTATCCCGCTATCGGACGATTGTCGGAGTAGAAGAGGACGCCGATGGCCATCTGATGCGGGCCATCGATGAAGCCACCACACTTTCTGGCCGGGTCGTCGCTAATCGCGGGACCAGTTTTCTCGTCCAGGTGGCTGATCGTCGGCGATTTGATTGCGGAGTCCGCCGGGTGGTGAAGACATTGGCTCGAGAGGAGCGCAACGTCGTCGTGGTCGGTGATCAAGTGGTGATAACGCCGGGAGTCGAGTCGCAGGGCGTGATCGAACGGGTCAACAGCCGGCAAGGGACCCTCTCCCGCAAGACACGGCGCGGCGAACATCTTCTCGTGGCGAACGTCGATCAGGTGCTGATCGTCGTCGCGGCCGCCGATCCGCAGTTCAAGCCGAATCTCATAGACCGCTATCTGATCAGCGCGGAACTTGGCGGTATTCGTCCGGTCATCTGTGTGAATAAGGTCGACTTGGTCAACCCCGTGCGGTTGCAGCCGTTCGTCGGGTTATACAGCCAACTGGGTTACGACATGATCCTCTGCAGCGTCCCGGATGATCGGGGGATTCGCCGTCTGCGACGAATGCTGCGTGACCGGGAAACGGTGGTGACGGGTCAGAGCGGTGTCGGCAAGTCGACACTGTTGAATTCGGTGCAACCTGGTCTCCGGCTGGCGACTGGTGAGATCACCGAAGAGTCTCGCAAGGGACGACACACTACCACCAATGCGACCTTGCTGGAGCTCGACTTCGGAGGCTGGGTCGTTGATACACCCGGTGTGAGGCAGTTCGAACTGTGCGATATCAACCGCGATGATCTCGCCGGCTACTTTCGCGAGTTCCGGCCGTATCTCTCGAGCTGCAAATTTCCGAGTTGCTCACACACGCATGAATCGGGTTGCCGCGTGAAGCAGGCGGTGGATAACGATCTGATTGCGATTACGCGCTATGAGAGTTATCTAAAGCTATGGATGGGCGACCCTGTTTGACCTCTTCGTGGCGAGCGTCCGGCGTGAGCCGGATGGTTGTCTTGCGGTGACAACAAATCACAACCGGCCGCTCGCTGTATCGACCAGGCGAGCCCGGCGGCGTAAGCCCCGGGATTTCTTTCCTTCGTGTCCTTTGTGATCTTCTGTTTAAAACAAATCTGCAAACCGAGTGCTACGAAGAATCCGGGGGCTTGCGCCGTCCGGCTCACCTGGATTGATTTAGATGGGGCTTTACCGTGGTTTGCCACTCCATAACAACCATCCGGCTCACGCCGGACCCTCGCATACGAAGAAGAGCTCACTTCGAGGGCGCCGGCGGGCGAATCGCTTCGAGCCGAATCTTAATCGGCACGTCGACGATCAACGTGGGTGCGACGTAGACGAATTCATAGTCAGCGAGCGACCCTTTCAGTCCCTGAAAATGATACGTCACCCCCACGGAGCCGTTGGTTTGCAGGTCGGTTTCGAAGCCGCCGTTGGGTGGTAAAGGGGCTCCTTCCTGGCGGTCGAGATAGACCTCGTTGTGAAAGATCCAGGTGCGGTGCGATTCAAATGCCGGGCCCCCGGTGTCGTAGGCGACCAGCACTTTGATGGACACCGTTTGAGTTCCATCCGGCTGGAGTTTGGCCTGGATTTTCTGGACCGCGACGGTCACTCCACCGCGCCGGCGAGCCGTTCCAGCACCATCGACGAGATCAGTGAAGCGGATGTGCTCGCTGGCCGCGGCAATTTGCATCATCGCCTGGCCCTCGATCTTCAGCGGAAAGATCTCGATCTCTGGTATGGCGCTGTTTGCTGCGAAATCGAGATTCCAACGGACGAAGCGTCCCCCTTCTCCCAACGGTAAGTCAAATTGTGCGGCCGGGTCCGCAGCGGCGAAGACGCGACCGCCCGGGCCCGTGGCTTGAAAATCTTTCGCGGCGAGTTTTAAGAACAGGGCTCGCAGGCGTGGCTCCGGCGCCACGGATAATTCCGTTCGTAGGCGTTGCTGTTGCGCGTTGCCTGCCACCTTGCGGGTCTTCACCGAGTCCACGGCGACGCGAAAGGGGCCGTCGATGGCGACCTTCCATGCCGCATCGGCACCGGGCGCCGTTTCGGGGACAATTCTCAATGTGGACGAGTCAGGGGCAAACTGAAACCGCAGATGATTCTGGGGTAGTACGGCATCGAACGCGTGCCAAAACGAAGTCTGTGGCGTCTGATTGATTTGGCTTTCCGCGACGCTGGCCGGCACCGCGGTGGCGTCGATCTGGTTCGTCGTCTGGGCTTCCAACTGACGCAGCCAGGCGCTGAGCGTCAGGGGCTTGGGCGTTGTGATGTGCGTTGGCTGGACAGACTCCTGAGCCTGCCGGCGCTCAAGAATCACACGAATCCGCGCGACGGTGGTGCGGACCGCCTGATTGGGCAGGAGTTCTGGCGGCGGAAGTATGGGGAGGATGCCCTGCCCCAAGTCGAGTAACTCGCGTTCGGCCTTCTGACGACGAGCTCGTTGATCCGCATCGAGTTCCTGAAGCAGCGATCGCACTTGAGCCTGAAGTTCACCTTTCCGAGTCGCCGGGTCCGCAGCCGAAAGCCGCGCGATCTCGCTTAGACCGGACGTGCCCAGGATGCCCATCAGGGAAGCAACGAAGATCGCTCTCGCGACGACTCGAGAATCTGACAGAGTTGGGGCAGTCGGATTCGTGCTGAGCTCGCAGGTTGACATGGTGCAGGTTGCCGCTTGATCCTCGTCCAATGGAATTCTTCAGACTTCAGTCTATACCCTGCGAGCGAACGGGACTATATGTAACGGAGCTGTGCCGGGCAAATTGAATGGTGTCAGATC
Organism: Planctomycetaceae bacterium; assembly: GCA_028291605.1. Lineage (GTDB taxonomy): Bacteria > Planctomycetota > Planctomycetia > Planctomycetales > Planctomycetaceae > JAKFVC01. Next base: position 11,610 of record JAQGHS010000110.1, read on the forward strand.
TGGTTGGTGGCCATTCTTCGTGTTCGCCTTGTGTGCCGAATGACGGCCACGGAATCAGGCACTGCAAGCATCATTTGTGAGCGTGCGGGGGCTGATTCTGGTCCGTATGAGACCCGTTTCTGAATGTGCAAGAACGGCATAAGACTATACGCCGAAAGTTGTTTACGTAGGCCTGATGAAAAATCTTGTAGAAAATGAAAGATTTGATGGTATAACAATTGCGAAAGTCCGATTGAGAGAGTAATATCGCGAGATATGACCCGTGTGTTTGAAGTTTTGTAAAGGGCGATTGTTGTGACGTCTCGCAATGCACCGATTCCTGGAACACCTCGGATGACCGATATTGCCGCGCGGGCTGGTGTCTCGCGAATGGCAGTTTCGGCCGTACTGATGGGGACTGGGAATGGACGCATTGGGGTCAGTGCTCAGACGGCAGATCGCATTCGACAGATTGCCGAAGAACTCGGTTATCGCCCCAATGCGGCGGCCCAGCAACTGGCCGGGAAGCGCAGTGGCGTGATTGCCGTTGTCGCTCATGACTGGAAAAATTTTCTCGCTCAGCGAGTTTTGACCTGGCTGCACGAAGCTGCCGAGAAGCAAGGGTTCCGAGTTCTGGCGACTCGGGCTCTCGACAGTCTCGAACCGATCGAGCAGTTGATGCGCGACGCGCGTTCGGGATGGGTGGACGGGGTCGTGTATTTGGCTCATGAAAATGAATCGCAATGGCCGGCTGTTACCGAGCTCCTGCAGCAGATTTCGAACGTCGTGACTGTCGTGGGCGATCTGCGGATTCCTGGCGTGACGGGTGTCGTCAGTGATGTTGTTTCCGGGGCTCGTTCGTCGATCACTCACTTGCAGAGTCGCGGGCGCAAGCATCCGGTATTGATCACGGAAGAGGTGGAAACTCCCTCCATTCGGTCTCGGATTGGTGCCTATTGCCAGGCTGCTGCGGAGTGTGGTGTCGAGTTTCAGTTGAGTGACGTCCATCAGGAAACGCGTGGCTGGATTATCAGCGATGCGTCCTTTTATCCACGATTTGATGAATTAGCACGCACGATTGTCGGGGAATGGCGCGGCGACAGCGTGCTCTG
>JAQGHS010000126.1 GCA_028291605.1 Planctomycetaceae bacterium
ATACGAGAAACGCTGGCTTGAGCGCACTGCGGTCTTTGAATTCCAGGCCGATCTCGACGAAGACTTCGGTCGGCATGCTGCCGATGGCGACCGAGTCGATCCGCAAGACTTGCAGTGGAGTCGGCACGGTCTCGGCCGCCTGGGCCAGGTGCTGTGTACGGTCGGCATAGATCGCGGAGAGATCCCACGTCGCGCGATCTTTCGGGGCGGCGTCGAGGGTCTTCTTGGCCCAGGCGAGTTGTTCCTCGGTCGGCCGGCGTGAGCCAATCAGCGGTTCGCGGTAGCGGGCATCCAGGACGACATCCTTGTTGTACTTGAGATCCTTCAGGGCGGCCTGGACCTTCTGGGCGACGTCATGGGCGACGAATCGCATCTGTTCGTATTTGGGTTTCCCCGGTCGCGGGACCTTGAAGCTAATGTTGTTGATGTCGCCGCTAGTTCCATTGGCCAAGAGCGCGACATACGGCGGCGATTGATGGTCGAGATTCTGCAGGCGAGTGAGTTCCTCGCAGAAGACGGCAAAGTAGTCGGCCGAGATATCTCCATCGCCGACGCCGCCGACATAGTGCAGGGAATAGGCCGCATAGAGGGCGATCGGTTTGCCGTCGAGTTCCCGGACCGACAGGAATGAGACAATCGGGTCGACCGGCCCGGCGGGTTCCACCAGGTTCGGGCTGCCGGCGCCCGGGTTCATTTTGACGAGGTCGATGCCGCCAAATGGGTTGGGTGGCATCGTCCCCGGCCGCAAGGTCCAGCGGCGGTTGAAGACGTGCTCGGGGGCCTCGGCCGTGCCGTAGGCGATCTCGGCGGGACGCAGCAGATTGACCGATCGGCGGACCCCATCAGCAATCCGGCGGGCGACGAACTTTTGATAGTCGTCGAGGACCTGCTCGTTCTTGTAACGGGTCTCGCCGAGAGCCGTGCAGGCGGAGTGGGTGTGTGTCGCGCTGATCAGGACATTTTCGCGCGGGATACCGGTCTCGGCCTGGATCAGTCGGCGAGCTTCATCACTGACGCTGCGGTGGATGCCGAGCAGATCGCAGACGACCAGCGCAACTCGCTTTTCGCCGTTGTCCAACACGAGGCAGCGGGCGTGGAGTTCGTCGTGGATATTCGTCGCCGGATACGGCTTGAATCCGCCGACGATATTGCCGCCCAGTGCCGGGGTGATGTTGCTGGTCGCGGCGCCGGCCTTCAACGGTCCCGCTTTGGTGGCGGCTTCCACTTTGACGGTCCAGGTTAGGACGCCGGCTGCAATCAGCGTAAACAAGATGCGCATCATGGGATTCCCGTAGCCACGCTCGCCAGAGCATGGGTGAATTTGTGATCCGGCCCACGCTCTGGCGAGCGTGGCTACAACGCTGCGAGACTCCGCCGCAAAATTCTAGCCAATCCGCCGGACTGTCGCGAGGACCGGCAAATTCGCTAGGATGCGAATCGCATTTCACCTCGGCAGGGGTGAGGACGCGAATACGCCGGTCCCTTGTAACCGCAGTACAGGTTGAACTCACCTTAATTGTGGTGGAATCAAGACGCTCGGCCTGCGGATGAGAGCTCTGGGCGGCGTTTTTGTGAATTTGCTGATTCGACACGTGATTGGACTCGTCGACGCGTGTGGGGTCTTTTAAGCTAAGTTGTGGAAATTGAACCGACTTTGACGGTGAAGCGTTTCGCGAAGGTTTCGCTCGTCAGAATTCGGAAAGCGATAAGCGGAAGACCCGACGCACTGGCTATAACGTGTTGTCCCATTATTGGATAGCAGTTTGCTCAGTGACGTAATCGGCGGGTGTTTCGCCCTGCAGTGACGTGGACACCCATGAGCTCAGATTGCGCCAGCTTGAATGACCCCGCCGGAAATTGGCTCCCGGAGACGTCAAAACTCTGGCTGCAGGTTGAAAACAGCCTGCAGTTGTGGGGGAACTTGTTGCTGGCCCAAGAAGCGACCGCCGGGGAGGCCGAGCGACGGAAGCTGGTCCTGGCAGCCGATATAGAAGATATTGAGAAAACCTTGCAGGGCCAAGGAGATGCCTACGCCCGGCTGGTGGCTCGGTATCAGGGTGAAATTGGCCAATGGTTGTGGCGTTTCAGTCGTGATCGGACTGTGTGGGAAGAACTAGTGCAGTCGGTCTTCGTGGAGGCCTACTTGCACTTAGCCCGGTTCCGGCGTGAAGCGCCCTTCCTGCATTGGTTGCGGAAGATTGCGACGCGGGTCGGTTACCATCATTGGCAGGTACAGGCTCGTCAGCGACGCCGGAATGTGCAGTCGCTGGAGATTGACCCGCCGATGAAGATGCCTGAAACAGAGGCTTCGGAGCAGCAGGACGAAGTGGCCATGTTGCATGTGCTGCTGAATCGACTGCCGCCCCGGGATCGGCTAGTTTTAACATTACTGCATATTGAAGAACGCAGCGTCGCGGAAACCGCGCAGTTGGTGGGTTGGAGCCAGGTGATGGTGAAGGTCCAGGCGTTTCGGGCCCGTAAGAAGTTACGTGATTTGTGGCAAAGGAGGGAGGCATGAGCACTCCTGACAAGTTAGAAATGTTGTTTGCCGCCGCCCGGCGCGAATTGGCTCCGCAGGTGGACGTTGTCGACCGAGTGTTGGCCCGTTTGCCGGGGCAGCCTACGGTGATCATTCCGGACCTGGAAGCGGCCGACTGGATTGGCGCGGGCGTCTCGACGCTGGTCGCGGCCTGCTGCTTGTGGCTGGCGATGCCGTTGTGGAGTGCCTCCTGGCCGGAATCCTTGAGCGTTTGGCATCCGCTGGCGGCCATGTTGTATCAGTAGCCGTAGCCCGACTCTCTGAGTCGGGTGTTTTGTTGACGTGACTTCTCCCGACTCAGAGTGTCGGTCTACGACGAAGATGGATCCTTGGCTGTTTCCGGAGGGTTCGCGGTGAATCAACCAGGATCTGGTGTCATGCCGGTGTTAGAAGCGGGCTCAAAGATGGAAACTCCCCCCTTGAAAAGTCTCCCGCTAGCGCGACGCCCGTTGCGTGCACGGCTGGCTCGCTGGGGAGTGCTGCTGGTCATCTTCGTGGCGGGTGGTGTCGCGGGTTATAGTGTGGGGACGATGCGGCCGCTGGAGTCGGATATCCCTCGTCGAGGTTTTCGGCCCGAACAATTCCCGGATATCCTGCTGGCGAAACTTCAAAAAGACCTGACACTCACGGATGTGCAGACTCCGAAGGTCAAAGATCTCCTGGTTCGCCGCCATAAAAAGTTCGACGAACTGCGGATCCAGGTCCAGCCGCTCTTCGAAAAAGCGATGGGCGATTTAGATCGTGAGATGCAGGCGGTTCTGACACCCGCGCAATGGGAGCTGTATAAAGAGCGACGGGCAAGCTGGCATCGTGGCGGCCCCGGTCGTGGCCCCGGTCGAGGTGGCCGTCCGCCCCATGACGACAAGGGCCCGCCGCGCGGTCCTAAACCGGGCGACCACCCCCATCCCGACGCTCCTAAAGGTGAGTCGCCGCCCAAGGCCGATGCGCCCAAGGTTGAGCCCGCCGTCGACAAGCCTATTGTCGAAAAGCCCGCCGAGCCGAAGTAGCGGCTCGGGTTTGAAGCTGCGCGGGAGGGCGAGGGACCCAGAGGGTACCCCGCCGAGCCTAAGACGACCGCAGGTCGGCGACCGCCGGAGGCACCCCTCAATACGGCCTCCGGCGGCCTCCGAGCTAAAGCTCGCTTGAGGCTCGGCGGGGTACCCTCTGGGGCCCTCGCCCTCCCGGCAACACCGAGTCGCACGCCCGAAGCATCGACCAACTTCATGCCTTCGCCCATCCCATCTGCACTTTCACATTCAATACAACTTGGGAAATTTGAGCGACTCTGCTAGCATGCAGGTTGCGATCCGCCGCAGCCTTTCGCGGACTCGCGTTTTTTGAGGGCGTATTGATAGCTCATCATGCACCGGCGTGCTGGAATCGCGGGATTCTCTGGAATTCTGCCACTGGCGCCAGGGTGCTTTTCAAAAAAATATCGCACTGACGAACAAGAAGGATGCCGAGATGGCGCTGGAACCCTACGACCCGTGCCCGTGTGGGAATGGCAAGAAATTCAAGTTTTGCTGCCAACCAATCATTGAGGAACTCACGGCGGTCGAACGTCTGATTGCCGAAAAGCAGCCCAAGCAGGCTCTGCTGGCCGCCGAAAAGCTGGGGCCTGAGCACGCCACGAATCCCTTGTTGCTGCGCAATAAGATCATGGCCCTCTTGATGTTAGAGCGTCATGAAGAAGCCCATGCGCTGATCCATCTGTCGCAGCAGGCCAATCCCCAGGATCCGTACGGCTACTATTTCGACATTCGCTGGCACCTGTTTATGTCCGACTGGGACAGCACGCGCCCGCTGGTGGAAGGGCACCTGTCGTCCATCGGCGATAAGAACCCCGGGCTGGCCTACCAGTTGGCGATTGAAATCGTCGACGAGCTCCTCAACAGCGGCCGATTCATGGCGGTCTGGCGCTACTTGTTCGATGCCCTGCTGTGGGCCCGCAATGAAGAAGATGCCCGCTATGTGATGTCGGCTTTCCATGAATTGAACAAGTCGAGCGACATCCCCCTGCCCTTCCGCAACCTCTATCAGCTGCGGACGCTGCCCGACAGCCAGCCGAACCAAGCCGAATTCGCCGAAGCGATGAAGTTCGCCGGTGTGCGGAACTGGACCAAGGCGGCTCAACTGTTCGAAGCGTTGTCCGAGAAGGACCCGCA
>JAQGHS010000200.1 GCA_028291605.1 Planctomycetaceae bacterium
GGAAAAGAGCGGCTGCTGGGACGCGGCGAACAGCCGTGGGTAACAGCCTCCGCGAAAGGCCCGGTTACTGTGTGGACCGATGGTCGCGAGGGTGACCTGTGGCTCAACTCGGCCGACTCGCGCCAACCAACGAAGCTGAGTGCCGGAGCTCGCGACCCGATGGTTACGACCGCGCCGAACGGTGAGGGACCGATCGTTGCGTGCTGGGAGTCGAAACGCGACGGTCAATCCGTCGTATTGGTGACACGGATAGAGACGGGGAATGCCAAGTCGAAGTAGGACATCGTCCCGTAGCAGAACTCGCCAAGAGTTCTGGCCGCATGTCGACGTTCAATCGCCTTTGGTTTGCTGACGCTTGAGTCGCACTGGCCCATTAACATGGATGAACGCACCTCGCGGAATGTCGCCAGAGGTGCATTGATTGGCGGGAAGCTTTCCGCGAGACCAGAGGACACGCTCCACCATCACGTTGAGCACGGTCTCCAGACTGGCTTGAGCCTCTGAACTTTCCAGGAGGCCAAGTGCCCGAGCGATCGCTTCGAGGGTACACAGGCTGGTGTCGTTCGGCTGATGGCGGAGGCGATATTCCGAGGGAGCCCCCTCAGGCAACTTGACATGCGGAATGCCGAGCAGCGCCGGCTCGCGGCGCACAAAGCGTTGAGCTTGTCGCCAACTGGAATCGGGAACAATCAGAGTCGCCGGTCCCGCCAGCCGCGCGACGAACTCGGGGGTGAGTTCTACGGCATTCGCACTGGGGTAGAGCAGCAATGGCCGAACGGCCCCGGCCAGGCCGGCTGTCGACATCCGTTCGGATTTGCGACCGTGGATCCGGAGCTCGCTATTGGTGAGGGCCTTGACTGCCAGCCGCGCCGAGTTCGAGGTTAAGACTTCCTCGGACGAATGCATGAGGACAATCAACCGCGTTTGCAGCTCGATCCTGGGGATCAACGCGCAGAAGCACAGCGGCTTGCGGATTTCGCAGCCCGGGCAGCGGTGTTCCCGGATGCTGGGTCTCATGTTTCGACCTTCTTCACTGATTTGCCGCAGAGTCCATCATCGACAGCCACGTCGTGCTGCAGACGAGCAAGGATAGCAGAAGCGGTTCGATCTAAGAACCTTGGCTCGGAAACAGGTTCGATGCGGTGACGGGGTACTCCTTGTGGAACGATCCGCGATCGACTTCAGTCGCCTTTCTGACGTAAGTGAGTCTCCTCTATACCTGCTGGCCCGACTTCGCTTACCATGCTTCGACGTTGCCCCGGCGGGCAACTGATGCGGCGACAATCTTTGGAATTCCTGAGGAAGTCTGACGACTTCTCCTCTCTGAAATCTCGTGACACACTCGACGACTATGGCTCAAGAACTCGCGAAGAAATCAACGTTTCCCATCTGGACGTGGATGGGGATTATCGGGGTCTGTCTGGCGGGGATTCTGGTGCCCTTCATTCTGCTGGTCGAAGCTCCACCTCCGCACCGCATTGTGATCGCCACGGGCCGCCAAGATGGTGCGTACTATCGATTTGCACAGCGCTATGCGGAACTGTTGCAGAAGGAAGGTATCACTCTGGAATTGCGGGCCACGAACGGTTCGGTGGAGAACCTGAAACTGCTGCAGGATCAAAGTTCGGACATCAGCGTGGCACTCGTGCAGAGCGGCATTGCTGACCCTAAAGCATCCGAGTCCTTGCAGGCCTTGTGCAGTCTGTACTTCGAACCGCTGTGGGTCTTCTATCGGGGAACGAAGGACATTGATCGCCTGACGGAACTGAGTGGTGCGCGGCTGGCCGTTGGTCCGGAAGGAAGCGGAACACGCGGCATCGCGTTGCAACTGTTGACGGCCAATGGAATCGACGGTACGCAGGCGGATCTCAAACCGGTTGCCGGTGCTCAGGCGGCCGAGGCCTTAAAAACTGGCGAGGTCGATGCGGCGTTCTTCGTAGCCGGTGTCGACACGGGATATATTCAACAACTGCTTAAAACACCGGACATACGCCTGATGGAACTGTCGCAGGCCGAAGCGTATGAACGGCGATTCCGGTTTCTCTCCAAGCTGACTATTCCCTCTGGTGGGCTGCTTGATCTGAAGGACAACATTCCGCCGAAAGACACCGTGTTGATTGCCCCTTGTGCGACGCTGGTGACTCGCAAATCGTTGCACCCCGCACTGATTACCCTGTTGCTGAACGTCGCGACCAAGGTCCACAGTGGAGGTGACTTGCTGACATCCCCGGGCGAATTCCCGTCTGCACTGCACACCGACTTGCCGCTCAGCGAGCATGCGTCGCACTACTTTCGCTTCGGTCCCCCCGTCTTGCAAAGGCTGTTGCCGTTCTGGGTCGCATCGCTGGTCGATCGACTGAAGATCATGATCATCCCGTTGATCGTGGTGCTGATGCCATTGCTGCGAGCTGCCCCGCCGCTGGTGCGGTGGCGAACTCGCCGCAAGATCTATTTGTGGTATGCCCGGTTGCGGCAAATCGATCAGAAGGCCATCCACGGGATGTCCGCATCGGAAGCGAAAGAATCCCTCGAATCATTGAATACCTTCGAGCAACAACTGGCGCTGGTCGGTGTGCCTCTGAGCTACATGGAAGAGTACTACAACCTGCGGATGCATCTCAATCTGGTGCGATCGCGAGTACTGACTCTGTTGTCAGAGAACAGATCGGTGGCTTAACGCGTTCGTGAATCCCTGACCTCAATCCCGGCCGGAACGACTACGTCTGCCCAGAGGATGTTGGCGGTATACACGTCAATCTGAGATTCTGGCGAGAGGCCGTTACTGTTCGGATTGAACGCGCCAGGCCGTTTATAAATTCGTTCCCAGCTGCGGGTATCCCAGACTTCGAACGACCAGTCGATCTTGGTGGGATTCCTCGCACCGAGCCAAACGCTCTGGCCCGCGCCATCATGGATGACGACTCGCTTGACCTTCACTTCCATCTTGGCAAAGTCGGCCAGAACTGCATTTAGCACCTTGGCATCGCCAGCATACTCAGCGTGCCTTTTGCCATCCAACTTAGGGCCTTCCCACCACGCGACACGGCTGGGGTGATTGAAAATGACTGCCGCACCTTTGGGCCAACCCGGGTCACGGATTGGCTTATTGCCC
>JAQGHS010000215.1 GCA_028291605.1 Planctomycetaceae bacterium
GCTGGCCTCAATCCACCATTCTTGATCAAGTTGTGTCGAATGGGCGACATCTTGTGCGAGCGGTGCCAGGCCGGCCATCACAAAGAGTTGTAAACTGGGATACAACAAGGGATTGAAGAGACTGCGATACCGGTACGTCACGGCTCCCGCGCACAGAGCGGTCAGCAGGCAATAGCCCCACAGGCAGAGTTCCAGTAACGGCAGATCCGACATGCGAAAGTCAAATTCCTGGAGGGGTAAGGGTGACGACATCGCCATCGCGCTGGCGTAGTATATAATGCTGTCACAAAGATCTGGAACCGCGGCTCAGTTAAGTCCGCATTGATATCTTGAGGTTTGTCTGCCATGTCCACCGTGTTGCCCATCGCCGGAATGCCGGTTGAGTCCGACGAAGATCCGCTCGACTTGATCGAGGAAATCGAACGCCTGAAGATCCGCGAAGACGCGACAATCCTCGCCCATTTCTACGTTGACGGAGACATTCAGGACATCGCCGACTTCACGGGTGACAGTCTCAAATTGGCCCGCGATGCCACCAAGGTAACGACCAAGACGATTGTCTTCTGCGGTGTCCACTTCATGGCGGAGTCGGCCAAGATCCTCAGCCCGGAAAAGCGAGTCCTGCTGCCCGATCTGCTGGCGGGATGTTCGCTCGCCGATAGCTGTCCTGCGGATAAACTGGCCGCCTATCAGCAAGAATTGCGAGCCCAGGGGCACGACTTCGTCACCGTGGCCTACATCAATACGACCGCGGCCGTGAAAAGCCTGTGCGACTGGATCGTCACTAGCGGCAACGCGCGAGAAATCATCGATCGGATCCCGCAGGACAAGGAAATCCTGTTCGTCCCGGACCAGCACCTGGGGCGCTACCTGTCGGAAGTCACCGGCCGCCCGATGATTCTCTGGCCGGGTTCGTGCATGGTCCACGAGATCTTTTCCGTGCAGGATTTGCTCCGAGCGAAGAAGAACAATCCGGGCAGCATTGTGATGGCTCACCCCGAGTGTCCCAAGAATATCCTCGATGTCAGCGACTTCGTGGGCGGCACGGAAAAGATGCGTCGCAAGGTCTCCGAAACCAAAGAACCGACCGTCTTTCTGGTGGCGACCGAATCCAACATGATTCATCCGCTTAAGGCCTTGGCTCCTCAGCACACTTACCTGCCAGTTCCCGGTATTTCGGCCTCTGACGGAACGACGTGTGCCTGTAACCGCTGCCCGCACATGGCTCGGAATACTCTCGCTGCTGTGCGAAACTGCTTGCGAGACGGCCGACCAGAGATCACCTGGAAGCCGTATTTCGCTGACGCCCAAGCGGTTTTGCAACGCAGCCTCCTGTAGGTCAGGCACAACCTGACCTACGCCGCAGTTGTTCCTCGAGGCCTCGTTGCCGCACCGCGCGCCGATTGCTAACATCGTGGAAATTGGTCTTTCTCCTCGTCCCCCAGTGGTGTCGTCATGCCGGTCGCGGCTGCTGTTTCTGCTTCCACCGTGAAATGGACTCGCAAGCATTTGTTGGGTTTGGAAGAGCTGTCCGCAGAAGAAATCACCCTCATCCTCGATCAGGCCGAGGAATTCAAACGCCTTGCCTCACGCGGTGAGACCAAGCTCAAGGCACTCTCCGGCACGGTCGTCGCCAATCTGTTCTTCGAGAATTCGACCCGCACCAAAACCAGCTTCAGTCTGGCAGCCAAACGGCTGAGTGCCGACACGATCGATTTCAGTGCCGGCGGCAGCAGCTTGTCAAAGGGCGAAACCTTCATCGATACGGCTCGCAACATCGAGGCCATGGGGGCGAACCAAGTCGTCGTCCGGCATAGCACGCCGGGTGCCCCCCTGCTGTTGTCGCAGCACGTGAATGCCAGCATCCTGAATGCGGGCGACGGGACTCATGAGCATCCCACTCAGGGATTGTTGGACGTCTTCTCGATCCGCGAACGAGTCGGCCACGTTAAAGGTCTGACGGTCGCGCTGGTTGGTGATATCCTGCATAGCCGCGTGGCTCGGTCGAACATCTGGGGACTGACAAAGCTGGGAGCCCACGTGATCGTCTGCGGTCCCGCGACTCTGATTCCACCACACATCGAACGCCTGGGGGTTGAGGTCGCTCATAACTTCGACAGCATCCTGTCCCGTTGTGACTGCGTCAACTTGCTGCGGATTCAGTTTGAACGGCAGCGGAGCGGTCTGTTCCCATCGATCACGGAATACTCGCACCTGTTCGGGATGAATGGTGACCGGCTGAAGAAGTCCAAGTCCGACATCGTGATCCTCGCCCCCGGGCCGATTAATCGCGGGGTGGAGATTACTCCCGACGTCGCCGACGGTCGCAATTCGGTCATCCTGGATCAGGTGACGAATGGGTTGTTCATTCGCATGGCGTGTTTGTATTTGTTGCATCAGCAGCAGAATCCGACGGCGGTTTAGAAGTTGTAACCAATTAATTTCGACAGGCGAGCCGGGCGGCGTAAGCCCCCGGATTCTTCCCGTGGGATAGGCATCCTGCCTGTCAGTTCCTGACTGTTATGCATGACAGGCTGGAAGCCTATTCCACGACGAAGAAGGAATCCGGGGGCTTACGCCGCCCGACTCGCCTGGGTCCTTTATGTAAGTAAGATTCATGGCCACTCTTCTCATCCGCGGCGGACGCATTATTGATCCCAGTCAAGACGTGGATCGCGTGGGCGATCTGCTGCTGGAGGGCAAACGAATCGTCGGCATTGATGCCCCCTGCCCCAACCCGGACGAAGTGATCGACGCCCGTGGCTTGATCGTCTCGCCGGGGTTGATCGATCTGCACGTCAGCCTGCGCGAACCGGGGAACGAAGAGGACGAGACCATCGCCACCGGGACCGCGGCCGCTCTGGCGGGCGGATTCACCAGCGTCGCCTGTATGTCGGACACGCGACCGGTTGTCGACAACCGGTCCGAAGCCGAGTTCATCATGATCCAGGGCGAACGGGCCGGGAACGCGCACGTCTTTCCCCTGGGTGCCGTGACGAAGAACAACGCCGGCCAGGAACTCGCCGAGATGGGCCAACTAGTCGAAGCCGGAGTACTCGCCTTCAGTGACGGCCGGACCCCCGTTGCCAATGCCGAGATCATGCGCCGAGCCCTCCAATATGCCAGCATGTGGGACCGCCCGATCTTCAACCGGCCGCAAGTTCCTGAGCTGGTCCAGAACGGTGTGATGCACGACGGATTCATCTCCACGCGACTCGGCCTCCGCGGCATGCCGGCCGCTGCCGAGGACATCATGGTCGGCCGCGACATCGCCCTGTGCGAACTGACCGGCGGACGCGTCCACCTGATGTGCATCTCCACCGAGGGAGCCATCGATCTGATCCGACGAGCCCGGGAGCGTGGTCTGCGGATTTCGACCGAGGTCACGCCGCACCAGTTGTTGCTCACAGACCAAGTGATGGACACGTTTGATTCTGCGTACAAAGTGGATCCCCCCTTACGAACTGAAAGGCACATTGCCGCCTGCATCAAGGGCCTGCAGGATGGCACCATCGAGGTCATCTGTTCCGATCATCAGCCCCATTCCCCCGAGAAAAAGCAGCGCGAACTTGACCTGGTCCCATTCGGTATCGCCGGTCTCGAGACCTTGCTGCCGCTATGCATTACCGGCTTGGTCGAGACCGGCTATCTGACGTGGTCGCAGTTCCTTTCCAAGGTCACAATCGGTCCGGCGCGGGTCCTCAATCTCAACAAGGGAACGTTACGGACTGGTGCCGATGCCGATGTGACGTTGATCAACCCGGACGTCTCATGGACGATCGACCCGACCCAGTTCCGATCGAAAAGCCGCAATACCCCGTTCGGCGGCCGGCAAGTCCGCGGCCGAGCCCAGATGGTCATCGTGAATGGCCAGGTTCGATATAGGGCGTAGCAATGAAAGTCGTTGATCGCTCCGCGATCGAAACGCGAGCGCACGATCAACGCGATATACATCCACGAGTCGCTCGTACAATCGGCTCCAGACGACGCTTGCGTCGGGTCATCCTGTGATCTTAAGCCTTACTCAACCTCCTCTGCTACGACTCAGGATTTTGGGTTGTTACAGCTTGAGCGTGCGCTCGCGTTTCGATCGCGGAGCGATCAACGACTTTCATTCACTCACCGCCCGTCGTGCATCCAGCGGCAGATTCATTCCCTCATAGGCCTTGGCTAAGGTCAGTCGCTCTTGCTTGTTCAGTAGATGCCGATTTCGCACCAGGGCTTCTAAAATGACCACCGCTCGTTCGGGATGCTTCGCCTCGATGAAGCGGTCGCAAACCAGCGCCGACTGCTCGCGAAATAGATAACCCTCTTCGTGCAGTTGCCAGTACATCTTCTGGGCCGCTGCCGAGTCCGGGGTGACATTGGCTTCAACGAATCGCAACTCTCTCCGGTGAGTCACCGCCTTCGCTTGAGCCGCCAACGTCGCTGCGGCTTCCGGGTTGCGACCTGCAGTCAGCTCATCCGCAAGGTTCTCCAGTTCGGCATTCGCCTGAGCCAAGTTGTCGGGCAGCAGATTGATCGCTTGAAGCAGGTGGCTCCAGCGCTCCATTCCGGTGGTCACCTCCGCGTATTTCTTCAACAAGGACCGGCGAATATCGGCGGTGATGGCCGGGTCCTTGCGCTGCAATAACTCCTGATACAACTGGGAAATCTCACTCGCACGATTGTAATATTCGAAGGTCTCCAGCAACTGGATCAACTGCGTGGGACTGAATTGGGGATCCTTCCGGCAGATTTCGTACTGCGCGAGCGTTCCCTTCAAATTGCCGAGCCTGAGCTGCGATTCAATGATGAGCTGGGCGATCTCTAATCGCTGTTCTGCGATCTCGGGGCGTCGGTCCCAAGCTGCCTGAGCGTGTTCCAAAGCGGGTTGCGGATCATTCAGTTTGAGTGCCAGTTTGGCGAAATCGATCTCATCGACGACATCACGTTTGCTGGCCAGCCTCTTGTTTAACATGCCGTAAAGTTGTTGTTTGGTCAATCGTCCCGAGTCCAACCGAATGAGCGACCGGGCTAACTCGGAGGGTGCGTTCTGAAGCACGGCGCCATATGCGGCCAGCACTTCGTCTTCACGAACGCGGGTGGGTTGCCGGCCGAGACTCCAAGCTAAGAGAAACTGCGCCAGGGGATGCTCGGGATGCTGGCTGAGAACCTTGCGGAATTCCACTTTGGCGAGGACGTAATCTCCCTTCCGCATCAATTGCCAACCGGTCTCAAACGCGGAAGGTTCTCCGCGATTTTCCGGGCGGCGGTCGATGATCAATGTGCCCTCCGGAAAGACCGAGGAGTCGGCAATCGAAGCCACTTCTTGAGCCGCAGGAGTCCATTCGCCGGAGCCCAGCAATTGACCTTCAGGAGTTACCTGGCGCACCTTCAGGCGAACCAATTTGCCGCCAGCCATTTCGGATTCGAACTGAAACCGCTGGACCAGGGCCGATTTTCGGAAGGCTTCCCACACGACTGGCAGACCGGTGGCCTTGTCATAAACAACTTGAATCCAGACCGGTTGCTGGCCGACATTGACGGGGACGAGCTGGAGTCGGACCTGATTGGGTGCATCCGTTTTCGCTGGGGGCAGCGGCTGCACATCAAACAACGCCGCAAGTTCCCGATTGGATCGATGGGGCCAGAAGACCAGTTTCACATCGAGCCAATCGCGGAGCGAATTGCCCCACGTACCCAGTTCGGCATAACGCAAATAAGGCACGGCGGCAGAACCTTGATTCCGTTGCAGGCGCACTTCCCAATCCTGCCAAGTCATCTGCAGTCGTTCGCCAACCGTTGAGAGTTCAAGCTTGGGCGATGCGGTCTGGGTGTCGTCAGTCCATTTCCAACTTCCTGCCGGGAGGGCGCGACGGACCTGCAAGCTGGCCAGTTCCGGTTCGGTAACGCGACCGGTGAGTTCGTCGGCGTCGGCCGCTCGCGCCAACCACTGTGCATCAAACAAGCCGTGTTGCAGCTCGAAGAGCTCGGCCTGTTCCCAGGGGCGGGCCTTGTGCAGCAAGGCATAACGTTCGCGTCGGAGTTGCAGCAAGAGTTCTCGGATCTCATCCAACACATACGAGGTCTGACGGATGGCGAATGCCATACGTGGCCGATCATAAGTGATAGTGCCCCCTTCGCCATCGGCGTCCATCCAGGGTGAATCGGGCGGACCACCGAGCGTTGCCTGAATCAATTGCATGAGGGATTCGACATCGTCCTCGTTTCGCGACAATGCGTCGCCCGGCCCGACTGGAACCATATTTGGATTGGGAGCCTGTCTCGCCTGAAGCGCTCGCCGCTGCTCAAGAAATTCGGCAATCTCCAGGTGAGCCTGCTCGGTCTGACGAATGACGAACGACAGGCTGGGATAGAAGAACTTCACCTCGCCCCCCTCACCGTCGGCCGACGTCCAAGGCGAGTCTGGCGGGCCACCCGTTTGCCACTGAATGCTATCCACTATCTCTGAGGCAACAGGGTCGACGGGCGCATTCGAGATGACCGGACCTCGCCACTGCTGAAGATAGTGAAATTCGGGATTGTGGGGATCGATTGGCGGTGGCGCAGGATTCTCCGTATCGCCTGCAGTCGGTTCATCGTTGCCGGTCGAGAACGCTTCGATGAGGGGAGTACTTCCACCTCCGCCTCCCCCACCAAATCCGCCTCCGCCGCCCATACCACCACCGCCGAACCCGCCTCCACCAAATCCGCCAAGCCCGCCGCCGATGCCTCCCATTCCGCCTCCAAACATTCCGCCCGAGGCTGGCCAGAAGTAGGAAGGACGAGCGTATGGGTCCCAAATGGTCGACAGTCTCTGCTGCCCGGGCACGGCCCGTGTGCTCCGATAGATCAAACCTTGTCCCGGGTAGACTTTTACCGGATAGCGTGAGACCCCATCGGTTTTTGTTGTCAACACGACTGCTTCCCGTTGGATTAGATAGGTCAGGTTCTTCGTATCCAGGAGCCACGTCAGCACGTCCCCCAGAGGCACGTTGTCATATTCGCACGAGATATCTGTGGCATCAGTGGCCACGCTTTCTTCCTCGAGTTTTTCCTTATCAATCAGGACGGTCACGTCCAATTCCTGACGCAATCGTGCCGCGAGATCGTCGAGACACGCCTCGTCAAAATGCAATGTGATCAGTTTCTTCAACTTGGCTGTGATCCGCCGGGCCGCGGCTTGATCCCGGGCGGAAAATGGATCCTCCAGTTCGTCCCGATCAAACCGGGGGTTCTTCGACAGGAGATCTTGAACTGGAAACAGGACCAACGGCCGTTTCGCGATTCCTTCTGTTTTAGTGGTGATCAGCAACCGGCGAGGTTCTTCGATTATCTGTAGAAATGACCCCGGTCCAGACAGGACGTAATGAATCGCGTTTATCGCGCTCATCCGTTTCAAAGGGGGCATCTTGAATGTTCGATTGGGATCGACACTTTCTTCCGCGAGTTTGCCTTTATCGATGAACACATTGATGCTCAATTCGGTCCGCAGGAAGTGTGCGAATTCGACCAGCGACATGTCTCGGGCGGGCAGGTCGATTTCTCGCAACAGATACTGGGCCAGTGGATGGCGTTCGAGGAACTCGGCCGTGATGCCGCCGACATTTGCGAGTAGCTGATTAGTCCCCAGCGGCAGCTGCAGCCGGATCCCGTTCGGTTCGAACCAGGCTTGCTTGACTCCCAGCGTGTGGAAGACGGGTGGGCGGCGCTTCGCGATGATCTGTCGCAGATCCTGATACTCATGGGAGCTAACCGCGATCTGATGTTGAGTCAAATCATTCAGAATGCGGGTTGCCGATTCGTCGTCTTCGGCTTCGATCGCCTTGCGCGCCGCAGCCAACTGGCGATCAAATTGCTCGATACCGGTCCCTTTCACAATCCTGAAGGTCGGCTCGGGAGCGAATGGTTTGATCGCCGCCAGCCAATCGACGGGGAGCGGTTTGACTTCGGGAATATCCTTGGCCGACCAGTAACGGCGGCGGCCTTGGCGCGGCACGTTCCAGCGTCGGTAATCTTCTTCCGTCTCCAAGACCAAGAAAGCCGTCTGCGGTGTTAACAAACTCCATTCGCGACTGAGAGCCACGATCAATTTTGAACTGTAGGTGAAACCGGGGCCATCGGCTCGTCCAGGTGGTAGTTTCTGTAAGTAGCGCAGCCGCTGAGTTGCCCAATAACGACCGACGAGATGGTCTTCAGTATTCGCCCCGGCCGTCAGCGAGATGTTCTGAGGTTGCGGCGCCGCGTTGGCTTGGCTGATTTCATAGGTGATCTCGAGTTTGTCGACGGTCCCCAGCTTACGTCCGACGATGCGAAAGGGTTCGCCCGGCAGCAGATTTGCGGGATGGTAGACATCGATCGACTCGCAGCCGGCGATCTGGAATTTCTCGATCTTGGTGGGCGTGGGGGCTCCCGCTAATAGCCACTCGAACAGGCGGATGCGGTCCCCCTGTGCATCGGAAAAGTCGAAGGTGCGGCCACCGGCGGCTTGAGCCAGCTGAGTCAGAAACAAGCGTCCGTCGAATTCTGCGCTGTTGCCGTCCTGGCCGGTGCCGGAATCCGAGGATCCGCCTGGGAGTCTTTCCGGACCGAACTGGAAGAAGCCGGTACCGTTGAGCCACCTCTGCGGCGGCGGGGCCGACAACTTAGGGGCAGGTGGGGGCTGAGTGTTGATGGTAAACAAGGCGGCGCCGGTCTTCTTCAACTCTTCGGTGCAGCGATGCAGAAGCAGCAGCTGCGAATCATCCTTGATCGTGTGCAAGCCATCCCCGATGTAGATCACGACGGGGCGCCGAGTTGCACCGCGGCCCGCCAGTTGAGAGGCGACCGCTCGGCAGGCAAGTCCCATGTCGGTGGCTCCCAGGCAGACCTGTTGCTCGAATTTCTGATAGGCGGCCAAGGCTTCCGATGAGTGCGTTGATAGCCAGCCCTCATGGAGCGGCCTGGCGACGACATCCACACAGACCAGTCGGAACCGATCGTCGGCACGCAGGTTGGCCAACACCGTCTGCAGCGCGGGACGGACTTGATCGAGTGACCCGTTGGCTGACGTATCCACTAACAGCAGCACGTCTGCCGGGCTGGATTTAGCAGGGATGGCGGGAGTCGGCAGGTCAGCTTGAAAATAGGTTCCGGGCTGCGAGTTCCAGGGGCCCGATCCGGCGCGAATCGATCCGTCGGGATGGAGCTGCACCGGAAGTTCTTGCGGAGCCTCTGCGTTGAGAGGCTCGACTCGCAACTGGCGGAATGTCGTTGCGGTTTGCGGAGCGGGCTGCTGGAAGCCGATGACGAGGTTGCTGACCGGCTGATAGTTTTGCTTCACAAAATCAAAGGTGATTTCGTTTGCACCGCGTGAGGCAAACTTCAATTCGGCGATCGTCGGGCATTGAACCGACGCCAGCGGAGTTGGTCCGCGGATCGCTCCGAAGAGGCGGAAATCCCAGATCGGCAAGAGATCCGATAACAGCGGCAACTGCATCTGGTACTGATCGCCTCGGCCATCCAGCGGCAGCGTGAAATCCAGCAGGATGCGTTTAACATCATGCGGAAAAATCGGGAAGACCCGCATCTTAAACAGATTGTCGCCGATCTGTTCCAGGATCGCCGGATCACGCTGGCTGCGGACGATCGTCGTGTAGACCTCATCGGCGCGGCGGCGTTCGATGACTTCGCCTTCAATCAATTGGTCCTTGGTGACAAACATCGCAAACCGCGACACCGCAGCACCCGGTGGCAGGTTAAAGATGAACTCCCCTTCTTCTTGGCGCCCCGACGAGTTGTAGAAGGACTGATCCAGCTTGACGAGCGCGACGGGCGGTAGCAGGACGACTTCGGCGTGGTAGCGAGCGATGTTCAGCCGCGTCCCTTTGCTCGTCTGTGAGCTTTTGATGACCAGCTGCCCCACCCCCTGGCTGGGTGGCAGTTGCTTCGTCCAGGCTGTCAGCCGTTGTTCGGCGGGTGGTGCCAGCGGTTTGACTTCGAACTTGGGAGGCGTACCCGAGAAAGTGCCGACCATCCGCTCGGCAATCGTTGCAGGAGCCAATCCGGGAACGGCGACCTGGGCTTGGCCTTTCAGCACCGTGACAGTGAGATTCCCTTTCGCATCGACCGAGATTTCGACGCCGCCAGCCGACACGTCAACTCGCGATTTTCCGATGTGAATCGTCCAGGGTTTGTCGACGGGCGCATCACAGAAGATTCGCCCCATCAGCAATGTGGCCTGGCGTGCGGTCAGGTCGTACTGCACCTGGGAGAGCGACCCCAGCGACAGCGTGCCGTGCTCGCTTTGCAGATGGCTGGGCCCGGTGGCTGTGGTGCGGGCCTCTCCGACATCGGGCAGAATGCCTCCGGCAGAAATGACCCGCCAGTCACCATCGGGTACGGTTTGCACCGCCAGCGTTCCACGAGACTGGCCAACGACCGGATTACCAGCCTGCAAGCCCTCCCCCAAGGCGGACCACAGACACAACGCCACCACGCACCGCCACCACCGTTGGTCGAGCATGACCCCTCCCGTGCCGCAGATCTAAAAAACTCTCAAATCAATATACGCCAGGCGTCATCCCATTCGAAGCAGAACTCGCCGACTCCGCCACCGGGCTTGCCCCG
>JAQGHS010000216.1 GCA_028291605.1 Planctomycetaceae bacterium
ACGGGATGTATTCCACGATATTCAGTTGACCTCGCCGCAATGCGGGCAGCGACGGGGCACCTTGTCGCCGTCGCGAGTCTCTCGCAGTTCACCGACAGGATCGTGTTCGGCCGCCGCCAGGTCAGGCCGTTGCAGCAAGCGGCGACACAACTCGAGCTTGGCCCGTCGAAAGCGATTGGCCATGAAACCGTAATGCCGGATCTTCACGAATCCCTTGGGCAGTACATGCAACAGGAACCGCCGGATGAACTCGATCGCGGACAGGGTCATCAGCCGCACGCGGTCCGCGTGAGCGTAGTCTTTCCAACGGAACGTGACTTTCCCTTCTGCAAATGAAATCAGGCGGCGGTTCGAGATGGCCACGCGATGCGTGTAGCGGGCGAGGTACTTCAGTACCTGCTGTGGACCACCGAACGGCCGCTTCGCATAGACGACCCAGTCGTGCCGTACCGACTGGTTCAGCAGACCCTCGAACGCGCCGGTTTGCGTCAGCTCCGCCAACTCACCGTGGAACCGCAAATCGCCGCGGACGAACGCCTGTTTGAGTCCAGACACAAACTTGCCGCGAAACACCCGACTGAGCACACGCACGGGCAAGAAAAACCCTTTCCGACAATGCACCCACTGGACCCCGTTTGGTGCCAGGCCGCCTGCGGGTATGACGCAATGCACGTGGGAATGGTGCATAAGATTCTGACCCCACGTATGCAGGACGGCCAGAAAGCCAATCTCGGCCCCCAAGTGTTTGGGGGTGGCAGCCACCGCTGACAGGGTCTGCGCCGCGGCCTGCAGCAGCAGATCGTACACGACGCGCGGATTTTGGAGCGCCAGCGGACCGAGTACGGACGGCAGCGTAAAGACGAGATGAAAGTACCCCACCGGCAACAACTCGGCCGCTCGGGCTTGCAGCCAGCGCGCCGTCGCTGGCCCCTGACATTTGGGGCAATGACGATTGCGGCACGAGTTGTAGGCAATCTGCTGATGACCACAGCGGTCGCAGGCCTCCACATGGCCCCCGAGAACTGCCGTACGGCAGTTCTGCACGGCGCGCAACACCTGCCGCTGCGCTGCGGTCGCACCGTAAGTTCTCAGGTATTCGTCGCCATGCTCCCGAAACACATCCGCCACTTCCAGCTGCGGGGTGTTCATGATTCCGCCTCCGCTTCCGAGGCGGTCTCCTCCGTGTGATTCGCGACCAGCAAATCCAACGGGCTCTTGGTCTGGCTGATCAGCTTGTTGGAAACATGGGTGTAGAGCGCGGTGGTCCGCGGGCTGGAGTGCCCCAGCAGTTGCTGGATCACTCGCAGATCAGTCCCGGCTTCCAGCAGGTGCGTGGCGAAACTGTGCCGCAAGGTATGCGGCGTGACCTCTTTCGCCAATCCCGCGACCTGCCGGGCTTCAATACAAGCCCGCTGCACAGTACTGGACTGCACGACTCCGCTCTGGCCACGACCGGGAAACAGATAATCCGTGGGCCGGGCGGCCCACCAGTAATGGCGGAGCATCTGCAGCAGTAGCGGCGACAGGATCGTGTAGCGATCCTTCTTCCGTTTGCCCTGCACGACGCGGATCTTGGATCATTCCCGTGGGACTGCTTAGTCCACTGCGCTGCCAATGTTTTGGCTAGCGCTCTGGAAAACTCCGTCTGTGCTGGTGTGAGAGTTTCATCAGGGTTTCGGCCGTTGCGTTTGTTTCGAGTTTCATCAAGCATAAAGTTCCTCCAATTCAATAGAGCGACACGACTGAGAACACGTAGTGCAGACCCGCCATAGGGTGAATTGCGGCGGTCTCGACGTGGGCGAGTTGGTCTCGTAAACACGAGAAGTCTGCGGTCACCAAAAGGAATATCACTGCAGCAGCAGGACGTTTCGATGCAGATGAGTGGGGAAAAAAACGAGGATTCCAAGTCAAATCGCACAATTCCAGTGGCTGCGATAGTTAATATCTCCACAATTAATATGACGCATTTCTCTCGCCAATTTAGCTCTGATTCGCCGCCTCATACTCGCACTGCATGGGTATGCTTTGGCTTTACTTGTTCGGGGAAACGGGAAGAACGATCCTGACAGTCGGTAAGCGCAGGCGGTCCCCAGGCTGAACTGGCAGTCTCGCCCTGTGCCCTTGAATCTGGGTAGAGACGACTGCTTTCCTGCTCGCCCGCATCAGGCAGATGCAGGTGCCTGCCGGAGCACCTGGGCTTTCAGACGGCAGTGGAAGTCGATGTGCAGGGAAGAGACTCCTATTGCACTCCTCAGGGCCTATTTCGCATGATGCCCTGACCTAAAGCCCTAACGGTCGACATGATCCAACCGGGATGTAGGTAAGGCTGTATTCCGGATTACAGCATCGAACCGAATTAGGCCAGAGTGAGGGCGAGACATGCTAGGAAGAGAAGCGACTACCCTGCAATCGTGGCCAGCGGATGCGCGCTCAATGGGAACCATCGAAGTCCGACGAGCAACCGAACATAAATCGCCGCATCTCTCGGTCAATCAGTATATCTGGACTCCTCATCCGGAGTTTCATGATGAGTTTCCAACTGACTACCGCTTGAAGATGGACTGCTTCACGACCCAATCCGGGAATCGGCGATTTTTGCCCAGCGTCGGATATGGGGATGGCTCGTTTCTCCTGTATGCCTCGGTCGGTGGTATGGCTTATCTGACGCGAGACTGGAAGCGATCGACGATCGATTCGGACGAGCGTCTCGCTCAGTTGAAAGACTATCGCTTCCAGCAATTCCTATTTCAGTGGTCGTGGAATAAGAAGCGCCGCATGGATCGAGAAATTCAGAGTATCCACGACATTTACCTGCGATCTCGAGAACGCGTCGACCGTGCCACCACCTCGATCTTGCCATTATGGCTCGCTAGAGGCCAAGAGGAGACCGACCCCCGACGACTAGACGCGGAGGTGGTTCGCACCTTCCTGGGCGAAGGGATCGAATGCCAGAACGAGCATGAAAATCCCAAAGTTTCTGAAGCAGAGTTTATACGCCGCCGAATTGTCGACATCGCACGAACGGACCCGATGCAAGTCAACCAGGGGTATAAGGAAGCCACCAGCAGGCGCCTCGGGATGATTCGTGAATCGTTCCTCAGTGACGTGGATATTGGACGAGAAGTCCGAGAACCCGAGGGGCGAAAGGTCAGGTCTCGACTCTGGGCAGCCTATCAAAGGAATGACTGTCGTGACACGGCAAGGTTTCGCGAGTGGTTGTTTGAGGATACGGATGCGTTGGTCCAGTCAATCGCTCGGCCGAAACGGAGTTCTATCAATCCGACACGACAGGTCGTCCACCGCGAATTTGCAGACATGGTCTGGGAATCAATCATGGCCACCAGCTTCCTGGTCCGCACCCAAATGCAAGGGTTCCTGGCGGATTTGCCTGAGCCACTTTCAAAAGCGGATCTGACTGCATTTAACGCGCTCTACGAGCAGCACTGGTGGGCAGGCGATCTGATCCCCCTCGTGTTCTACGCACACTTTCCGTTGCTTCGGCCGCTGCTCGAAGAACTGCATGAGACAGGCTGTTCCAATGAGACTCGCGCCGCGTTCGCAAACGCGGTGTATTTGAAAACCACGATGATCAAAAACCGCCGTGACGCGGACTGTGTGCGAAAATCAAAGCCGAAAAATGTACGGAGCGTCGCGCTGCGAAACGATGACCAGGCAAGATCCGTTCCACGTCGCACTCGGGAACCCGGACAAAGTCTGCCCGACGTCTTGGGCGCGGAATACTTTCAAACGAGCATTGATGAGTTGGGCATTGACGGGGCCGCCGGCGCTTTGCAAAGCTATCTAGCGAGTCTGAAATCAGTGCCCGAGAGATTAACTACCTTGGCTACTGTGCGGTCTGCAGCAGCGCAGGATGGCACGGCTGTGCTGATCGCTTTAGTCAGGCATGCCGCGACAACACCCGCGATCCGAACCGCTGCGCTGAAGGAGCTGTCGCAGTGCGATTATTCAGAGCCGCTCGGCCGACTGTTGGAGCAAGTGGTTCTGAGCAGCGAGAACCCGCCCAAAGAAAGGATCGCTGCCATCAGCGCATTAGTTACGCTCTATGAGCGGCACTCAGGACGGCGTGAATTCGCTGACGAAATTGCAGTACGCATCAGGGCGATTGGCGCCCCTACCGGAGGAACACCACGAGTCAGAAAGCAAATTCTGGCAGCCGTAAGGACTATCGTTGCCTGTGAAAGCCGATTGTCAGCCAATCTGCACAGCGGTGAGCGCCTAATCTCCAAAAGACGGCAAACCTCGTAGCGGCGCGTACTCCGGGCGTCCGTCATCAAAAACGCTCGTGTTGAATCAAGGCCGTGTAGAACGGTCGCACGAATTCGTCCCCTGTGGCAAGCGGAGTGTTCTTTCGCCGCTACATCAGCCGGCATGAAACTTCACGATGTCAGAGGTTATTTCACGATCATAGTCGAGTTGTATTGGTATTTGGTGCCCGGGAACGACAGAACCAATTCGATGTGTGAAGGATCAAACGTCAACACGTCTTTGGGTGGGGTGAAAGCTTTCTTCTCACCTTTTTTCCAGCCCGGATGTTGTGAGGACCAGACCTTGGATGTCGTATCGCGGCAAAACTTCACGTCAGCTTGAAAACCGGGAAGGGAATCGATTCCGCCCAAAGTGAACTCGACGCTGCGCTGTGTGTGCCAGAGCATGCCTTTGACAAAGGGCCGATATCTTCCATCAGTGGTCATGGAATGGCACAACGAGGCGACATCTTTGTCTCTTTCTGCCCCCAGATAAACGTACGTTTGGTTTGTAGTAAAACCCGCTGACCAGATCGAGACCTCGGCGTGCTGCAAGTCTCCGAGCGTCTGACGGCCCGCATCGGCGCGATCCGCCATCGGTTCGCCATGTGAGTACTTCGTGCAAACCCAAGATGCGGCTGGCCAGTGGCCGATAAAATGGACATTTTTCCGAGATTTGCCGTTGCCACCAGTCAGTTCCACTTGCACCGTGCAATTCTCGAGGTCACCGGGTCCGGCGTTAAAGAGTTTGAGCCAATCATGTGAGGCTGGAGGCCCCCATGCAGCATCCATGTCCACGTCCAGACGGTTATCCGAGGTCGAACGCGGCGCAGAATACTTCAAAGCGACTCGCGGAAGTTGTGCTTGAATCGCTTCCAACCTGTCAACGGCCGACCAGAGTTCATTTAACTCGTCCATAATCGCTTGCAATTTCGACTGCGCATCGAAACTGGACTGCGCAACGTAAGCCAAGCCTGAGAGGTCGCCCGAGTAACCAGAGTAGAGGCCTCCGAGAAAGGCGTTTGCGCACTGTCTGGCATACCCCCGTGGCCTGGGCAGTGTCTGAATTTGCTGAAAATGCAATCGAATATCGCGATAAACAACTACCGCTTGTGCGGCAAGGTCTGCGATCTCCGCATTCGGGGTCTGGATCCCCTCCAGAGCTTTGACTCCGCTTTCGAGTGCTGATGCGGTTTCCGCCGGCGACGGATCACGGAACTCCTCAGGCGAAGACTTGAATTCGTAAGCAACCCACCTGGCGAGTACCAAATACTCGGGAGGCATGGGGCGCAGTAGTACGGGTGCCGCTGGCACTGAATTCGGCAGTTCCTCACGGCCACAGCCGATCAGAGAAACCGATAAAGTCACTGCAACAACGAAAAGAATCAGTTGCTTTGCGTGGTGGCCGGGGCTGGGCGATGGAAATCGTCGTGTTCCGTTAGGCGGATTCCGTCGAAGCCTCGGGGAACTCAGGCTTTCGCCCGAGCGGTTGTTCTGGCAACGGCAGCGCGCTCTAACCCGTCCGTTCTCGATCACGGCAGCAGAGGATTGCGTCTGCTGCCTAAGTTTCCGTCGGCACGTAACAAAAGAAATTTTAGAGAGTTCCATGTTTGGCGCACCTTCTCCGTAGCCTCGTTTGTCGGCATGTGGACTATAGTCTACAGACTGATAAAGCCAAGTCAACTACGCTCGCCGCATGCTGGGAGAATTGCTCAAAAACGCTCGCCTTGCCGCGAAAATGACGCAGGAGGATCTCGCGTTTAAGGCCGGCGTCGACCGCAGCTACGTCTCGATGCTCGAACGGGATCTGAAATCTCCCACATTGCAGATGCTGTTTCGGATCTGCCGGGTGTGCGCAACTCGTTATGTGCAGCAGTCAGAACGAGACGATGGAAGATCGCAAATTCTCGAGATTCGTCCCAAGTAGCGACTCAACCGCATCTTGCTCAACGTTCCAGACTTTTCCCAACAGACCCACCGCGGCACTCACGTCCCACGGAAAGGCTGGCTTTCCATTCATTTCAGCAAACGGCCCATCTGTCTCTGTGAGCACTCGATCTCTCGGCATCCGAAGAACAAGATCGCAGCCTTTCTTCGAAGCCAACATGGGCACTCCCACGCTGAACCAGCAACCGCAACCGATTGCTTGATCAAGTTCTTTTTTCGTTCCCGAGAACCAATGCAGGATGGGAGTGCCTGCACCGGGAATTCGATTGATTGTGTCAATCACCTGAGCACTCGCTCGGCGACTGTGAATCGACATAATCCGGCCACCAACTCTGGCACACGAATTCAAGATATGTTCGAAGACTTTCTGTTGAGTTGGCCAGAAACTACGATTCTCGGGAGATCCATCAAGCCCAATCTCACCAACCCACTTTGTCTCAGGTAGGTAACGATCGAAAAGAGGAAGCTCACGAATTCGCTCGGCAGCAAGCTGCGGATGAAGGCCCAGAGCAGTCTGAATCATCGGCGAAGACTTTGCTAAGGCCGAGGTTCCAGGCCATGCCGATGGAGTCGTTGTGACAGAAAGAACGAAGATATCATGATTCACTATCTTTGATACCACGTCCGTCGGTTTCGGATACAGGTCGACATGACAGTGAAGATCGATCATTTTACGCCTGCGTTAAACAAAAACGCTCCAACTTCCCTCAGGCCACGTTCGGCAACGCTCCGCAGGGAATCAACATCGAGAACCAGCGAAGATGAAAGGCTCGAACCGAGAATTCGGTTAATCCCTAACTCATCCAACTCCGCGACGGCCATTGCCGCAGATCTTACGTCGTCAAACCCCGAGTGATTGGAGTCGCTGAGACCCAAGTTGCTGTAAACGTATATCGACTGATCCTGCAACGGCCAACGGTAAAATGCCGCTCTTCGAATCAAACAGGGGACACACCGACCACAATGTTTAAAGCCGTTTCTCCGATAACGTCCGCAACTTGTCGCAAGGTGGGCGTTCGCAAGAAGATACTGCTGGTCGCGGCATTCGGCCAGCATCTCTCCTTTGGTTTTGTATTGATACGGATTCTTGAGCAGGACACGGAATCCCAATTCATGGAGAAGTCGCTGCAGTAGGCTGATGAAGACGGGGTGCGTCGTTCGAGTGCTCAAGCTTCCAACTCTCGTCGCTGTCAGTGGTGGATTGATCGAAATTAATCCGTTCTCGCAAACGTAGAGAATAATTGGCTTGCCCTCGTCGTAAGCCTCTGTGCAAGTGGCCGCCAATATACCGTAAGTGAGAAAAATGAATGATCGAGCGCGCTGATTTTTGTCATTTGTCTCTGCCCAATGTACATTGTGGTTCAGCTGCAAGTGCTCAAGACCGCCAGCGATTTCCCTGGCGAACTTTACTTGTTTGTCAGCGTCGCCCGTTACCGTTTGACTCACTACTAATGGACGTAACCCATCGGCAGTCAGGTCTAAGGCTCCCACCAAGCTGTCGATTCCGCCCGACAGGAGGGAGATCACTTCCGAAGAGGACTTTGTCACGTGCTTCGGCAATTCGAATTGGTGATCGCATTTGACGAACGACACTTTCCAGATGTCCGTTGTAAGAAACCGCAATATTTGTTCGATGAGATCGCACTTGGTGTTCCAGCGATCCGGCTCAGAAACCGAGACCACGAGTTCTATTTCTCTGGTCCAACCGTCCGCGCTTTTGGGCTTCAGTACGGCAACATCAGCGGCAATAACAGACAGGGCCAGTGACAGCAAGTCCCTCATCGTGGAATTCACGGCGAAGCCCCTACGATTCAAGTCCTCGTTAATAGCCGCGCCGATTGACACCGACGACTTGCCGTCGGATCTACCGTAGAGAAGTACCGGGAGAGTGGAATCTGATCGCGTCGGGAGTAACGCAACGACAGGTGTGCAAACAAGTTTCATTCTGCGTATCCGGCAAATACATAAATGGCATCACTCAACGCACTTCTGACAATTTGACTAATTCGGTTTCCACTCAGACGCTGCCCTGAGCTGCGCAATTTCTGAAATGAATCAGAGACCACTTCACGGATATAGTTTTTTGCCTCTTTCAATCGCAATAACGCAACCGTATAGGAGGGCGCCTTATCCTGGATTGCCGTTCCCACATCAAGCATAAACCGCCTGTAAACGTCCATGCCGACAAATCGATCGATAACAAACTCTCGCTGCTCTTCGGTCAGGCTATGAAGATCGGCATCCGTATACCGTTGAAGCAAC